>CAYNPB010000150.1:0-6514 GCA_964399005.1 uncultured Sangeribacter sp. | reverse complement strand
ATATCCCGAAGAAGTATTTAGAAGGTTCGGCCGTCCATACCCGGCCGGATCCGGGGCAAATAGGCGACGCCGTTTTTACTCCGAAGCCACTCTATAAAACGCGCTAATTATGTACGTCCCCCAAATTAAAACTCCCGCCGGCTGTCAGCCTATTACGGTCGTTCCTAACGCCTCGCTCCTGGAAGCCTATATGTACAGTGACGCCTGCCCCGAAGATAAGGAGCTGGCGCGCTATCTCTACGCCGTCGGTGATCTGGAATATGCCGGGGCGGTTCTTCGTTGTGCACTCAACGGCGGGAGCCTGGTCGTGGTCTATCCGGGGCTTGGCCAGAAGGAGCCGGAAGGGGCTAAATTTATTTGTACCGTTCTGGATGGGGCTTTATACTTGGTTGCGCCTTGGTCTGGTTGATTTCGGTGTTATCTGCATTTTATTTCGGTGTTATCGTTCATTTGGAGCCCTCTCTTTGTCTGGTCGCTATTGCTTGCCTTATATATTCTCGGACCTCAACCGAAATTAAATTTTGTGGTGTAGATCTTATCAATAACCAGCCCGCCGCGGCTGCTGCGTTATATTTCTCCATATCGCGGAGGTAAGTCTGAGGCCGAATATGTCGTCCGTTTATCCAGGTGCCTCCTTCTTGCTCTATCGCAATTTTATATTTTGGTATTGCATAATCAAAGCGCCATTTACGGTTGGCCGTAAATTGGTATTCTGTTACACAATCCAGCCCAAATTCTGAAGCTATGTACTCCGGAAATGTTTGCGGGGCCGGTCTCTCTTTCCTGGGTCGTGGCGTTGGGGGGATACCTACTTCGGCAAATAGCCCTAATTTTGGGTTTGGTTTCATTCCTTGCGTGGCTTATGTGTTCGAGGATCAATGTCGTGAGCTTGCTCCCATTCTGTACGGTCGTATTGTGAATTAACAAAACCGATAAACGCCTTATGCCAATCATACAGCGGCCTTCCTTTTGCGTCGGCTGTTAACTTATATTCTCCGCTCTCCGTCTTCTCTATGTTCCCTATTCCTGTATTATAATCCCAGAAGGATTGGGCGGCTTCTTTGGCCGCTTCGTCATCCATACCGTGGTCAATGCCATAAGCGCGAAGGTTGGCCAGGGTGCACTCGGGGAGGCTATTAGCGCAGGGCTGCGGTGGGTCCTTTTCTGTTCGCGTGGCTTGTAATGCCTCCCGCCGTCGCCGCTGGGTGGTCCTGCCGCCATCTCTATTCTTCTCTTTGGTTTCGGCGCATTGTCGTTCGTTACGATCTATGTCGTCTTTTATCCCCGCAAATACGAATTCACACAGGGCGCCTTCTATATTGGGCTCTGTTTTATAATCGGCCAAAAAATATTCTGCGGCAGCGGTTATTACTCTGCCTCTTTCCTCAAAGGATTTAAGGCGTAGGATTTCCCGCAAGGCATAGGGAAATAACAGTAAATTGGCCGCTGCTCTCCCGGGGTTATTGTTCTTGTTTGCCATCGTTCGGATCCTGGTATTTGCTGCGAATATAGTCGCAATATGGTTGCACACTCTTTGAAAATCGTATAGAGAGACGTGTTGTTAGTTTGGGTGCTTGGCCGGTTTCTATATATGAGAAGGCTGCCAATCTTAAGCTATCGCGGCTTGCTTGGTGACCGGTGTTTATTGCCTTCAAATATTCACCTTTTAGTTGCTCTTCCTTGCTCATCTTAGGTAATAATGCTTATATCGCGGGCCGTCTATGTCGTGCACCCAATAGGACCCAATATTATAGCCCAATTTAAAAAGATCTCGAATGTGGCCCCGGGGTTCACTGCTCCCGGTAATGGCTGTTAGCTCCCTGGCGCTATGTGGCCGGCGGTCGCTTAATACCTCCAGAATAGATTGCCTTACTTGCGCTTCTCGCCAGCCTCGCTTCATACCGTTCTGCTTGCTAATATTGTATTGACTTCGGAAGCCTTATAAAGCACCCTTACCCCAACTTTTACCGGGACCAAATACCCAGCCTTTGCCCAACGGCCCAGAGTGTTGGTTGACACTCGTAGGGCGGCGGCTGTCTCTGCTCGTGTTAGTGTGCCCCTTTCGTTGGCTTTTGCTTGCTCCGCCTGGGCGCGCTCGCGCTCGGCTTGGACCATACCGTTAAAAACCTCTTTAAGATCTGCGGCGTTAACGCTAATTGTTACGTTACTTTGCCCGGTGGCAATGGCTGTTAAAAGTGTTTTATCCATAACTTTGTGGGTTTGTTCGCCGCAAAGTTATTACCAGTTGCGTGCCTATAAAGAATACAAAGACGGCGTTAAATTCCAATAAGAATAAAACGCCGTTAAATTGGTAATCAAAAGCTCAATTTATAGCCCCATTGTCTTGAGAAGGTTCAAAAAATAGGTGATTTTTCCCGTGTCTTTTGCTGTGTAACGCTGTCGGTTTTCTCTCATATTCTTAGCCGATCCAGCGCGGGCTGTATCAATTAGACCGGCCGAGGCTCTTACAACGTCCGCGCTGTTACCTGCGTTGTTATTTAACAATTTACGACGGTTCATTGCCTCAACCAGAGCCGCAAGGTCGCGGGGGCTCTGGACTTCTTCTGTTATTATCCTTTCAACGGTCCCGGCGTCCCCCGGGTCTTTTAGAAGATCGGCCCAGGCCTTTTCTCGAGGTTCTGGCCGTCCTGGGTCCGGTTTAGCAAGCGTCGGGCCAAGAGTAAATATTAAGCCAATGCCATCTCCACCGGCCGCCTCAAACTCGGCCATTGTATTGTTCGCAAACTCGGCCGCAGCTTCATCTGTTAGCTCGTCTAAGTGTTTTAGAATATATTCTATAATAGCCCGAGCGCCCTTTTTGTCTTTTGTTCGTTTCATAGGCGCGACTATTTAAGAAGGTTAACCAGGTCCCGCTTCATCTCGTCGTCAATATCCCTATATCGGGCAAAGGCGCGGCTCCCTTCCTTGTGGCCGCTCAAAGCTCCCACTAAATTAGGATCTGCGACTTGCTTATATAAATTGCCTACGAAAGTCCGGCGGGCGAGGTGGCTGCTGGCTATCTCATTAATTGGCCTTTTTTCCTCTTGGCCGGTTGTAGGATTAAGAATGGTAACAACGCGAATGATCTCACAAATCGTAAAAATTCGCTTAATAGCTGCGTTGTATTTCTGCGGGCTTATGAAAGGGAATAATCGCCCAGCAGGATCTGATCCTTTGTACTTCTCAACCAGGGCGGCAGCCTGTGGATTAAGAGGGACCCTCACAACCTTAGCACGGTCGTGTTTAGTCTTCTCTGGAATGTATTCTACAGCTCCGTTAACAATATCAGCCGGCGTTAACCTCATCAAGTCGCTTACTCGGCAACCGATTAAACACTGAAAAATAAAAATATCTCGTTGGGTGGCGTCAGCACTGCTCACAATGGGCCAGGAGGCTATTTGGTTGCGTTCCTCCTGGGTTAAATAGTAAGGTGTGCCGTAATGCTCTGTCGTTGGCTTATCAAATTTAGCAAATGGCCTGTTTGAGGTATAATCGTGCCTATTAGCCCAATTAAAGAAGGCGCGAAGGCAGCCCAGAAGCTGCACGATCGTGTTATTACCTCTCGGCTCCTGCTTGGGACGTTTGCGCGCTTTCCGCGTGTCTGCTGGGATCTCTGCGTAAATATCTGGGTATTTATCGCAAAGTGTATGTTCCTGGCGGAGAAATGTGTCAAAGGCGCCGACGGCCTCAACATCAAAAGCTCCCAACGTCAATTTATAATCGTCCTGGACGGTGGCCTTCTGGTATGCCTCAAAGCGAAGGAGAGCCCGCTTTAATACTTGGTAGCGCTTTTTCCTCCACTCCGAAAGATCGTGAGACTTCAAAAATTGGTCGTATAACGTACAAAAATCTATCTCGGTCTCTGTTTTGGGGCGATACTTATCTGGGTGTTGGTGGCGGTCTATAACTTCTTCAAAATACGCCTTTGTATAACACTCTGGAGTAATCTCTTGGCTCCTTGTAATCAGAAGGCGCTCAATCTCAATTAAAGCGTTTTCTTTTGCCGTCAGCTCCTGGACTTCCTTCTGATTGGCGCGTGGCTTTTTAATCTGGCCGGCGTCAAATCTGGCCGGGTTTATAAATATGCCGCTCTTTATTCTTAATTGCACAGCTCGCGCCAGGGTTAACCTTAGAAGGATCTCACTCTCGCCGGCGCTGTTTGTCTTTGCCGAAATAGTTCTTACAATTTTTGCCATATTTGTGTCGCTTATGAATGACACTGCAAAGATAGACAAATTATTTTATTTTTGTCTGCAAATTGTCTGCAAAAATGTGTTCTGTTGTCGCTCGATAGTGTTCTGTGGTGTGGTATTAAATGGTTATATGCTTGCTTATATATCTGTCTAATAGATATTTGAGCTTGCAATACTATTACACCAACAAAACACATCGCAAAATACTGGATTATATAAATATGCTCCTGTTCTGGGCACTCCCGAGAAGAGATAAGAGGCTGGTTTCAGAATCTTATCTCTTTTCTCTTTAATTTTGCACCGAATTTGCACCGATGAAAATAATGGGAATTGTTCCAACTGAAATAAATAATACTGGGCCAAATTATTGGGAAGCACTTAAAAATCCCGATAGTTTATTTTATGCATTTTGGCTATCTGTAGCTCTTTTAGCCTTGATGTCATTATTAAAATATTTAGTTTCTAAAAAATCAGAACAGAAAGATTGGGGCATGTTAATGCTTGAATTACCTATTGATCTATGCCTGGTCGTAATAACGGTTATAATCACTGGTTTTATGAAAGAACCTAATTTTGCATTAGGAATCGTACTTGTTGTGATAACTCTGGTGATATCAATTATATGTTGTCATTTTAGACAGTGTTCCATTAGACACAGCTACGATGAAAAAGGTGTTATGACGTATGTGTTTGGCATTCTTGATGTAATATTAGCTGTAATCTGGATTTGTTTTATTTACCTGCAAATTATTTAAACCATGTCGGAATTTATAATCTATGCATCATTGGCTGGTAGTATTCTATCTTTGGGGTATTGTCTGTATATCTCTCATTTGCGAAAGAAATACCCCCACGATAAACATAGTGCGACAATTAATGGTCAACGCGAAAGGCTGGAGAATCAAATATATAATCTAAATGATATATTACTTGGTGATCCGGAACGGTTATTCGATAATACCAAACTTTTGCTCCAATTTCCAGATAAAGATTTAAGTGTAAACACAAACATACCCAATTATTCTTTTTATAAGGATTTAGGTATTGACCTCGGAAATGTTGAAGTTAAGGATAAGACTGTTTTTTGTCTTATGCCATTTCATAAATCTTTTGACAAAACCTATGTTACAATTAAAGAAGCATGTAGTTTATGTGGTTACCAATGTTATAGAAGTGACACCCCGTATAACCCGGGTAAATTATTGAATCAAATTGTCCAATTAATTTTGGATTCTCAATTGACTGTGGCAGTTTTGGATGGAAAGAATCCCAATGTGTTTTATGAAATTGGACTAGCTCATAGCATTGGGAAAACTGTGATCTAGATAGCAAATATGAGTAATATTAAAGACATTCCTTTTGATTTGAGGTCGGACAGGCTCCTACTATATTCCAATCCCAAGGATTTAAACAACAAGCTTTCAACCATTTTGGGTACTATTCACTATGTTTGACGAAAAAACTAAAATAGAGATTATAAAAAGACTATCGGAAAGAATTCCTTCGTTTGAATGTCCGATTTGTCACTATAAAAATTTTAGTATTGTAGATGGATTCCTAGTACAAGGTATACAACAACAAATGGAGGGCATAGTATTAGGCAATGGACCAATGGTACCTTCTGTCGCGTTGGTATGCACTCGTTGTGGATTTATGTCACAACATAATCTAGGTATCCTTGGAATGATAAACGGCGATTCTCCAAAGTAATAAATCCCAATTTATTATAGCGGCTTTAGAATTATGTCCTATATCTAAATATTGCTGATTAAGTCAAAGAGGAATAATCATATTCCGATGTTTGGATAATTACTACATTATATTCCATAAAAGGCTCATAAGAGCCACTTAACATTGGATTAAATAGTTCTTTTGATTATATTTCTTCTGAAAAATCATCTGTTTTATCTTATATTATAGTTACGTTTCCATCCTTCTGTTGCG
The DNA here is from genome assembly GCA_964399005.1 of uncultured Sangeribacter sp. Classification (GTDB taxonomy): domain Bacteria; phylum Bacteroidota; class Bacteroidia; order Bacteroidales; family Muribaculaceae; genus Lepagella. The sequence goes on along the minus strand of CAYNPB010000150.1, from coordinate 377 downwards.
GAATGAATTTGAGAAAGAGAAAGGTACGCTGATTTTGCCCACTCATTGTTAATCTATGTATCATCGCTTAACTTATATCGCAAAATTATGGCATTGATTATCGTACCAATCGTTTTTATATCATGCCCTCTCAAAGCCCTTCTTGTTTGACATGAGTCCCACAATTATGCTCTTTTGCATAAGCTCTTGCTTCTATCAAAATTTTTTCTTAATTTTGCACTCATTAGTCGAATGTAGGCTTTTCAACTCCTCCATTCTACAACCATGCAAAATATATAAGAATCACCTTACTTTAGCTAAAAATTTTAACATCACAAAACAATGAGCTACAATATTGAAACAAGACAAGTAAGCGAATTTGTAAAAGATGATAAAAT
>CAYNPB010000149.1:2373-6519 GCA_964399005.1 uncultured Sangeribacter sp. | reverse complement strand
GCTACCACTATAGGAGCACGCGATTTCCTGATCGCTGTCAATTTCAATCTCAACACGACTTCCACCCGACGTGCCAACGCCATTGCCTTTGATGTGCGTGAGAAAGGTCGTCCGATGCGCGAGGGGGGTAAGGTCACAGGAAAACCGGTTAAGGATGAAAATGGCAAGCCAGTGATGATTCCCGGCACTCTAAAGGGTACGAAGGCCATCGGATGGTATATCGATGAGTATGGTATCGCTCAGGTGTCGATGAATATCACCGATATCGCTCAGGTGCCGCTCCATGAGGCATTCGACGAGGTGTGCCGAAAGGCTGATGCACGCGGTGTGCGCGTGACGGGAACTGAGATTGTAGGACTCGTGCCGAAGCGCACGCTCGTGGACGCCGGCAAATACTTCCTCCGAAAGCAGCAGCGCAGCTGTGGCATTCCCGAAGAGGAGATAATCCGAATTGCTGTGAAATCAATGGGACTCGACCAGCTCGCTCCTTTTGATCCGAAGCAGAAAGTGATAGAATATATGATAGCCGACGATTCTGCCAAGAAACTTGTGGATCTCACAGCTAAGGGTTTCGCGGAGGAGACGGCTTCCGAATCTCCCGCTCCCGGGGGCGGCAGCATTTCTGCCTATATGGGGGCTCTCGGTGCCGCTCTTGGCACTATGGTGGCTAATCTCTCTGCTCATAAGGCTGCCTACGACGACCGCTGGGAGGAATTTTCAGATGCTGCTGAGATAGGGCAGCACTTGATGGATGAACTTCTGCATCTCGTGGATGAGGATACTGAGGCATTCAACCGCATCATGGCTGTATTTGCAATGCCTAAGAAGACCGATGAGGAGAAAGCGGCGCGTGCCGCAGCATTGGAAGAGGCTACTCTCTATGCCACACAAGTGCCTCTGAAGACGATGAAGAAGGCGTATGAGGTGTTTGACTTGGTTGAGAATATGGCTGCCGATGGCAATCCTGCTTCTGTGACGGATGCCGGTGTTGGCGCTTTGGCTGCCCGCGCTGCCGTGCGCGGAGCCGGACTCAACGTGCGTATCAACGCTGCCGGCCTGAAAGACCGTGCCGTGGCAGATTCTCTCGTAGCTGAAGCAAAGGAACTCGAACGTCTGGCAGAAGAGCGCGAAGGAGCAGTGCTAAATATCGTCGGCGATAAGATCAAGGGTTAAAGATCAAATTCAGGTGGCCTGCGGCGATAAAGTCGGCGGCTGCCATATGTATGAGACGCGGTGTGTCCACGAGGGCCACCGCGTCACACATTTTGGTGGCTATGTCAAGCTCATGCGTGGAGAAGAGAATGCATTTCCCTTGCTCATGTGCAAGGCGGTTGAGGAGATTCACGAGCTCGTATCGGCTCGGCATGTCGAGGAAGGAGGTGGGCTCGTCGAGCAAGATTGTCGGCGTGTCTTGTGCCAGGGCCCTCGCTATCATCACCCGCTGGCATTCGCCGTCGCTCATGGTGTCGAGTGTGCGCTCGGCAAATGATTCCATCCCCACTTCTGCGAGCGACCGCATCACTATCTCCTCATCTTCCTTCCGCATGCGCCCTATCCAGTTGGTGTAGGGGGCCCGCCCCATGGCCACTGCATCTGCACATCGCATCGAGGGGATGCGGGTGCGCTGTGTGGAGACGAACGCGAGCTTTCGTGCGATGGCCGGAGCTGATAGTCTCCGGATATCGTCGCCGTCAAGCATGATGCTCCCTGTATAGTGAGGATTCAGGCCTGCGATGGCTCTGAGTAGGGTAGACTTTCCCGTGCCGTTGCGCCCTATGAGCGATGTCAGTGTGCCTTGCTCGAAAGAGGTGGTGACATCTTCAAGCAGCACTCGATTTTTATATCCGATGCTGAGGTCGTTGAGTGAGATCATTTTATTTTGAGGACTACGAGGACTACGATTGGTATGCCCAAAAGGGCAGTGATGGAGTTGATAGGGAGGGTGAGAAGCTTGGATATGATGTCGCAGATGAGCAGCACGGTTGCTCCCGTGAGGAGTGTACCGGGCACAAGTATGCGATGGTCGGAGGTGCGAAACATCATTCGGGTGACGTGAGGCATAGCAAGCCCGATAAAGCCGATCGGTCCGCAGAAAGCCGTCACAGTGCCGGCAAGCAGGGTAGTGGAGAGGAAAAGAAGAGTGCGCGAGCGTTTGATGTCAAGACCCATCGTGCGGGCATATTCCTCGCCGAAAAGCAGCAGGTTAAGCGGTTTTATGGTGAGTATCGCTAAGATGATGCCTGCTGCCACTGCCGGAAGAAGAATCCACAATTGCGACATCGTCACATCTCCAAGCGAACCCATGGTCCATATCACGAATGCCTTAAGTGATTCGTCGCGGCTCAGATATTGCAATATCTGCACCACCGCACTGATGCCCGAGGAAAACATCATGCCGAGAATGAGAATCACCATGATGTCTTTAATTCTGGAGGCTACGGCTCCTACTATCAGCAATACGGCTGCTGAACCTATCCATGCGGCTCCCGCAATGCCCAGCGATGACATGGTGGGAGAGAGCCCGAAGAGGGGAGCGCCGAGCAGGAAGAGTGCGACTCCTAAGGAAGCTCCCGAACTGATGCCAAGCACGTAGGGTCCGGCAAGAGGATTCCGGAATAGTGTCTGCATCTGAAGTCCCGATACGGACACTGCGGCTCCGGCGAGAATAGCCACAATGGCTTTTATCAGGCGTATGTTGATCACGATCCTTGCTATTGCCGGAGGGCAGTCTCCTCCCGTCAGTGCGGCCCGGATTTGGGGGAGCGGTATGGAGGTAGAACCCACAGCAATGTCAAGGACAAAGAGGGCAATCAGCAGTGCAGATATTAGTATATAAAGCGTAGCGTGAGTTTTCAATTCAATTTCTTGTAGTAATAAAACGTGGAGTCCGAGAGTTCCGGGTGGAAGATTCCTATCAGGTCGCGGAGTATAAGGTCAGGATTGGTGATACCTGACTCATAGAAGTCATTTCCACCTGCAGCGTTAGCTCGCAAGGTGTTGTTGTAGACGCAGCCATTGCGAAATGCGCGTGTATCCGTAAATTTCGGGCATTTCGCCGCAAGGGTGGACAAGGATGTCATCCGGTCGGTGTTAAGCCAAAAATCGGCCTGTGAGGCGAGCGTGTAGGCTTCCTCGAGATCAATCGGAAGAGAAGTGTTGCCGGTTTTCTTCTTGTAGATGTAGTCGCCCCCTGCATCCTTGATCAGCTTGGCCATGTAGCTGTCGGCAGAAGGCATAAACCATGAGTCGCCATATGGCACGTTGAGCATTACCGAAGGAGCATCGATGGCATTCTCCTCCACTTTCTTTTTCAGATCGTTGTAGCGGCTCGCAATCGCAGCATAAGTCTCTTCCCCTTTTGTGCGCTCACCGATTATTTCTGCTATTGGGACAATCCACTCTGCCTTCCCGAGAGGAGACTCCTCAAGGTAGTCGCCGATATAGATATACGGTATGTCAAGTTCGCGAAGCTTGCTTTCCATCGAGTTTGCTCCATTCACTCCATAGAGAAGCACGATGTCAGGATCCGTAGCTAATAGAGCTTCATAATCGAAATTCCCTTCATAGCCTATGTCTGCTATCTCATCGCGACGATTCTGAATCTCAGGACTCGTGATATAGTTGATTCCGGACACTCCCACTATCCTGTCGGCAGCTCCGAGGGCATCGAGCATGGCGATGTGGGTGGAGGAAGTTGTCACTATTCGCTTGGCTTCCCCGTCAAGTATTTGTCCGTCAAACGCCAGGGGAGCCTCATCCCCGGCTCGTGCGATGAAAAGATAGGAGGAGACACTGTCGGCCCCTTGCCAAGGACTGGAGACAGTCAAAAGTGAGCTTTCCGATCCCTCTTTCCCGCTGATGGAATATCCTGAAGCCTCCGAAGGAGCATAAAGCTCCTGATTGAAATCTGACAGATTACTGCTTTTCTGCCGCCCGCAAGCCAGCATCAAAGAGCAAAGCGACAATAATCTCAGACAATATTGCAATTTCTTCATAAAAATATAAATTTCAAAATCCCTTCGATTTTATAACACTCAAATCCCAATTCCTTCCAATAAATCCGATCCCTCCGATCCCTCCGATCATTCCAATCCCTCCGATCATTCCAATCTCTCCGATCATTCCGATCTCTCCGATTATTCCGAT
>CAYNPB010000149.1:0-2273 GCA_964399005.1 uncultured Sangeribacter sp. | reverse complement strand
ATTCCGATCTCTCCGATTATTCCGATTATTCCGATCCCTCCGATCAATAAAAGATAGAAATAAAAATCTCCCCATTAAATCCCGGCATAGGCCGCGACAGCACCGACAGATACTCAGCATCAAATATATTGTTGAGCGCCACTTTCATTTGGAGAGTAATAGGCTTCAGCTTCAGAGTTTTCTCAAGCGTGACATTCGATATAGAGTATGCCGGAAGTTTTCCTGTGAGCGTCGATGCATTGCTGGTCATCGTGAAGCGCTCCGAATAGCAGTGCCATTTATAATTGATTCCCCAGCTTTTCCAAGCCGCGCGCAGAGAGGCTGAAGCAGAATGGCGAGGGATGTAGGGGAGTTGCTTCCCTACCGATTGGTCAGCGAGGCTCATCTTCTCTCCGGTATTGATTGAGGGAGTCCATGAATAAGATACATTCAGGTCGAATTTCCAATCTTTCCAAGGTGTCACCGACGCATCCCCTTTCAATTCCACTCCATAGGCATGCACGCTTTTCACATTTCTCGGTGAGAAAAAGCCTTTTGGCGTCGGAAGCCAGATGATCCAGTCGTCGATGTGCGAGTCAAACCATGTGGCCGATAGCCTTGACGAGAAGAGCCGATTTTGAGACGCTTCGAATTCTACTCCGCAGTCGTAGGTCCACCCTTTCTCGCTTCGCAAATCCGGATTTCCTCCCGGCATAAAGTAGAGGTCGTTGAGGGTAGGGAAGCGGTAGTTGCGACTTGTGGAGGCTTTGAGGGTCATTCCGAATAGAGTAGCTCCTGAATAGGCATTTACGGCTTTCCAATCGGCAAAAAAAGCCGGTATCGGCGCAGTGGCTTTGTCGCCATATGTCTCTTCTCTTACTATCGCTGACACTCCGACTCCGTCAATCGGTTGCCATCTGGCGGTCAGTGCTACGCTCAACTCAAGTCGCTTTTTATGGTAGCCTATATCCGCGGCCTCACCGCTCCCTGCAAGCAATTGTCGGTCAGTAGATCTGACATTGTGATGGTTCGCAGTCAATGATGCTGTGAATAGCCATCGGTCTGAAGGATAATAATTGGCTACAGCATTCCCGAACAATGTATTGACGAGTGATCGAGAGCGTGTCATCGTCGACCATACTTCCTGAGTCAATTCGCGGCGATAATCATACCCCATCCAGGTATGGATATATCCTCCGCGGACGTCAACGTTCCACGTGGAACGTGCATGTCGCCAACCTATTACACTGCGCACAGTGTTCTCTCGTTGCCGGTTTTCTATGCCATGCTCATCTCCGTAGTTGGTCGTGATCATCGGTATCTCACGGTTTGAGCCGGTATACCATATGTTAAGTTGGAATCTGTCTCCTTTTTTGGTGTCATAATATGCCTCCTGAAGGATATGAAAATCCTTGAAAGCTCCTGAGCGGTTCTTCTCTTTGGGATAGTACTGCCCTATTATATTGTGATTGTCGTCGTAGATATTCTCCTTTTTATCGCGGTTGATATAGGTGTAATCATTAGCAGATGAAGAATATACTGCCCTTGTGCAGAAAGCCCAGTGCCGGTTGCTGTATGCCACTTTCAGAAACTCGTCGAAAGTCTTATACGATCCGATTCCTTGCACATAGTTCAACCCCAATCCCTTCTCGAATTCCGGCGCTGTGGAGAGTGAGACTGCACCCCCGAGCCCTCCTCCTGATTCATTCACAGAAGAAGTGCCATGCAGCAGCGATGCCTTATCTACGAAAAATGATGGTATGGTGGAGAGGTCGGTCATCCCGAGCATCGGACTGTTGATACGCACCCCGTTCCAGCTTACGTTGGTATGCGAGGGTGAAGTGCCACGGAATGCTACGGTAGAAAGCGTAGCCCTGCCATTGCTCTTTACGAATACCGAAGAGTTGAAGGTTAAGATATCCGCCATGGAGAGTGCGATATTTTCCTTCAGTGCTATAGAGTCGAAAGTCGTCTTCTGCACGCCGATCTCCTGCATGGGGCGCCGCGCTACGACCTCCAGTTCCTCAATCCATAACGTGTCTGACACTCCCGGATCTACTCGTGAGGCATAGAGTGTAGTGGCGGCTACCGACATAGTCGCCACCACGCTCAAATATTTTATCCAATAAGCCCTATTCACTTATGAATTATGAATTGTGCATTATGACTTGCTTTAGCTTGGGCGAAGCCAATTATGCATTAAGCATTATGAATTAAGCATTATGAATTATGCATTACTTATGCCAGCAGAAACCACTCGGGCAAACGCCGACCGAGAAATTATCGATAAGTTC
>CAYNPB010000148.1:0-6531 GCA_964399005.1 uncultured Sangeribacter sp. | reverse complement strand
GCAAAGTTACTGCTAATTTTTCGGGCCTACCAAACTACGCGATTGGACAGGTACGTAATACAATCAAAAATTCACTTGAATAAATATAAGATAGTTAGCTTCACAATTAATTCATATTTAAAGAAGTTTGAATGATTGGGAAGTAACAATATATATTATTTTCTTTTTTTTATTAGTCTTGCAGGTACACCCACATAAATTCCATATGGTTCTGTTGATTTAGTGACGACACTGCCTGCACCAATGATACAACCTTTTGCAATAGTTACTCCATCTAATATCCGTGCCCCCGACCCTATCCATACATCATCTTCAATGTTTATTCCTTTATTTGTTAAACCCTGTTCTATTATAGGAATGTTTGGATTATTGAAATTATGATTCGAGGGAATAATCACACATTGAGTGGCGATTCTTACACAATTCCCAATAGTTAAGTTCCCTTGACCATATAACATTGAATAAGAATTGATAGAACACCTATTTCCAATCAAAATATTGCCACCATACGTAATCAATTTACATCCGGCTCTAAGTGTACACTTATCTCCAATATTTATATGTCCTCCATAATGAGTTAGCAAGCTAACGTCTTTTTCACAAAAAAGTTTTTTCCCAACGGCTACATCTGGTAATATCCCTTTGTAAAGGCCTCTTAAGCGACAAGAGACAAGATAAAAAAACATTTGAATTTTAAGAAAAATATTTTTTATCATAATTTATATTTTTGATTCTCTAAATATTTTTGCAGACAAGAAAAGACGATAGACCGTTTCAACAAAATATGAAGCAACTGTCAAAATTACAAAATCAACCACAGAAGTTAGATATCCCATTACATACATTGTTATAAGCATGATGGCATAACTTAAAGTACTAAATATTGTAGAATACAATACATATCTATTACGACCAAAAACAACAAAGACTGCACTGGGAATATAAAAACTTATTCCAGTAAAAATAGGTACTAATAAAAATATGCGTAAAGGTAACAAATTAATTTCTTTATCAAGTGCAAACTTAACAATTTGAGGAAGAAATATATAAACTATTCCTACCATTGCAATCGAAAGAAGAAACAAAATTAGCAGAACCTTTTTAGTGGTTTTTACATTAGGATTCCTTGACATACTCGGAAATATCACTGAACAGAACAACATTGTCGGTTTTGCCAATAGCGATACAATTTTTGATCCTAAATCATATATCACTACATCACTCATGCCTATCATCCCGCCCATAAGATTGTAACTAAATTTGCTTTTTATATTGAGCATGACATCACTAAGGAATATGGGGGTTGTTTCTCTGAGATGAAATTTATAATCAACGATGTCTGGTTTTACAAAATTTAAATGATGTTGTTTAAACACTACATATAGAGAATACACTCCCCCCAAGAAATACCCTATCGACCAAAGAGCTGGAACATAAATATATTGAGTTGGTTTGGTTATAACTATAAATGTGGCTGCTACAAAAAGCATTCTTGTAAAAATATTAATGAAACTAATGTAGCGCATCTGTTCAATCCCTTGGAAATAAAAATCTGGTAATAAGACCGAGGCGAAAGTTAAACCATAAGAAAATAAAAACAGTATCCATTCTTCTCTATATGATGGTACTAATAGAATAATACCGATATAGATTATAAATGCCACTATCCAAAGAAGAAATCTAAGCACCACAACTGTAGAAACTACCCTGCTCAAATCCTGGATATTATCACGATGCATTGCTACGTGTTTGGCACTTACCCTACGAAATCCAAAATCTATTAGAATTGAGGCATAAGAAGCAGTGATTTGTGCGGTAATAACCCAACCATATAGCTCCGTACCCAAAACCCTAACCAAATATGGGTAAGTAATAAGTGGGGCAATAAGAATTATTATTTCCAATAAAGCTAAATAAGAAAAATTGGAAAAAATACGTTTATTATTGCGAAAATATTTGTTAATTATCATAGACCCTTGAATAATTCAACTATCTCATCGAGGTTATAATATCTTATTAAGTACTAAGTAGTCACCTAACGGATAACTTTTATTCAAAAAGAGCGATTGCATGCCGGTGGCAAATTGATTTGGAATGATTGTTATGAAGTACCTCCGGCGTGCCAGTCACTGTATAGTGCTAGTTTATCTTGTGGATCTTTGGAATACCAACGTATCGTCCGGCTTGATGAAACATTCCGTGATGTTATTTCCATCATAATTGATTGTACGTTGATAGATGTTTCCGTCTTTTTTGAATTGTAAATTACCTAAGCGACTTTCAATATATTTGGTTTTCTCATTGCTCTTAACAATGACCTTGGGGAACTTCCCTTCTGTATTATCGTAGGTATATAGGATTTCATTACCCTTTGAGTCTTTCATGACATTGTATCCTTCTTCTATCCCTTGAAGGGTATAGCCGTAATAATTGAAAAGATCAGCTACTTTTGCGCTGTCTCCTTTTTCGACTATTATTACTGCCACATTGATAGGATGAGCATTTATTTCAATCTTCTTCCTAACTTCGGAGTGAAGAGATAGTATTGTGATTAGAGATAAAATGCTTAAGATTAAATATCTTTTCATTGGATTATCGGGGTAAAAGCAATGGCAGCCCGGAGGTATGCATGTGTGGAATATTGATATGAAGTCCTCCGGGCTTGCCAGTCGCTGTATTTTGATTTAAAGATTAATTATGAATGATCAATGATGAATTGGAGAATGGGTGATTTTGGGCCAATAGCCTACCAACCAAGAAAAGGCAATGCTCAAAGAACTACGGTGGTTATAAATACTGGCTAAGATGAGATTGAGTTAATGTGTGATTGGAGGCCAGTTCTTTTAACAATACGGTTTTCCAGTGATTCAGACCAAATATGGGTTTATCAGCATGCTCTTTAGCCTTCTTTCTGATTAAAATCTTCATTTGAATGTCTGAACCATTACATTTCGATAAGGTGCTTGAAAGAAAAGAATGCAGCTCAGCACCAACTGTGTCGTTAAATTCTATTCCTTTGATAGTTTCTTGCACTTTCCCAAATAAACTTGGGTCAGTTAGTACGGTAGGATCTGGATAAAATACTGCGCTTATCGCTCCACCACCATATGTAATATTAACCTTGAGCCATTGTTGATCAACCGGGAGCAAATCATAGTACGCATGCAGAAAATCAGTATACTTGAGATCATTGTTTTCTCTATTGGTGTTGCAATCTCTACACATTGGCACAAGATTCTGTCTCATCATACTCAGAGCCACATATCTTGATTTTTCCATATAATGATCAAGGGTTTTGGCATTCCCTACTCCACACATCGGACATTTGGGAGTCAGGGAAAGAAGGGCATTACGAATAGATGAATGCACTTGGTTCTTGTAGGTCTTTGGGTAAGCCAATTTTAATCCTTTTATAGCATCTGGAACTATATTGTCATGTTGAGCATCAGAGACCTTTCCACCTTGGCTATGATACTGATTGTAGAGGTTAACCAAATCGGGTATATGTGACGAATCTAAAAAGTCGGAATGACTCTCAATATCATATAAATCGTCTATCGAATCTTGAAGATCAGGAGTTGGTAAGTTCCACATAGTTGGTTGCCTTAAGAAATTCAGAAATAAGGAATGCTTGGATTTCGTTGCCGAAATCCACACCAATTTTAGATTTTATGTCTTCAAGATAGTCCAACGGATCAGAGTATTTATCGGGAGAAGGATGATATTTTGCAACAATTTTTTTCGCTGATTTCTGATATGATGTTACAGATGTATTTAGATTAAACACCTCGTCAGTGATATTGCCTATATTCTCTCCATAGGTTTCGATTGATGGCTTGCGAAATGTCATGTCCTCATCAAATCTTTCGACAATAATCACATTCTTGGCCAATGTTTCCTGTAAAATTACAGGAGAATGAGTAGCCACAAGAACTAAAGATTTATATTCCTCAGAAATTATTCTTAAACAATGTAAAAACTTACATAAAAGAGGGGGTTGAATATGATTCTCCGGCTCGTCAAAAATGATTATGCTATTGGTTTCAATCCTATCAAGAATCGATGTAAGAGAGTGAAGAAGATATTTTATTCCAGTTGAAAGATGCTTGAACTTATCTTGGGATAAATTATTTCTATAAATGAAAATTGGAGTATGAATCTCCATCTCGGCGAAAGAATCATTGGCGGCTTGACATTCTTTCATAAGGCGATTCCAAAGTTTTACCTTAGAGTAGTCCTCTGCTATACTGCAATATGCCTCAACGCATTCTTCTGCAAGATCTTCAATGGTTTTTAATTTATGATAATTTATATGATCCTTATCTATAATATCTATAAGTTCATTCTCTCCTTCAGGGTTATGACCTAATTTTTCAAGCTCTGTGTTTCTAAGAAGAATATATTCCTTCCTTACATCTCGTATCCCACAATATACAAGTCGGCCATTTTTATTTTTTAAACCCTCTAATATCAGATTATAATCCTCTAAAGAGGCTCCCGGCAATATAAAATTGTCGAATGCACTGTACGAAATTAGAAAAAGTCGTCTAAATCCCGCATCAGAAGGAACTATAGAACCGAGAGTATCTGCATAAAGGGATCGAGTGGATGGGGTCGCAAAAAGTATTCTTGCCAACCGGTATAGGATAGTGCTTTTACCAGCACCATTGTTCCCTATACATGCTAAAAGTCTGGATGGTAAATTGAGATCGGTTGCAATTTTTTGATCGATAGAACTGAAATCTAATTTGACTTCTCCCGTATTATTGGGAAGACGAAACGTGAGAGGTACTTCGGCAAGATCGTATGATGAACATTCATCATACATGATTTCTTTTCCCAATATTAGCCCATAAGCTTTCATGGTTGCATTTCTCATCAATGAAGTTTGAAAGCATTCTTCAGCGTGAAATTCCTTATAGCGCTCATCGTCTTCTGAAAAAATCATTTTAAGAGCTTCTGCAAATCGTTTTCTCTCTTCTCCTCGCTTCAATAATCTGTCCAGACCCCGATACAATTCTACGGACATACTTATACTGCAAAAGTCATTAGGGATGTCATTAAATTGAGTTCCTATCAAGTTTCTAATTAAATATATATCTTCTTTTGTTTGACCTTTCTTCATTATATTTATAGGACCTAAATATTCTGGTTTCGAACCTGTGAGTCTTTTGGAAGCATGTAGATGATAAAGGGTAGAGAATCCGAAATCATCCCATTTGTCTTCTTCCAAGTAAAAATCCACATCACCGGCATCATGGTATGATGCCATTTTTTGAAAACATTGTCTAATTAATTTAAAGGTCATTATGTTGTCAGTAACTATACGATTATCTTTTTTCAGGAATAGTAGGGTTGTAAATCATATGTTCTATAACCTGGATTTCTTTTCACATATCGCACGCATTCTGCAACGGTCAAACGCACCTAACTCTCCTCTCACTCAATGCGATTCCTTTCAGGTATCCTTACAAGCTCGACATAACCTAAGCAAGTTTAGTTCTGTTCTCTCTTAATCGGATTGAGATCATAATTTGTTGCGTGTTAGTTAACGCTTGCAACAGTACTGTGTCCCTACTATAGTACCCGAAAAGGTAATTGTACCGTTAGATAAATTATGCAAGTATGAACCCATTAATTACCTCCGAAAATTTTCTTAGAAAAGATAAATTGATGTTCATATTTCCCCCTTCATAGAAATATCGCCAATCGACGAAGCTCTTTTTTATTTTTTCAAGCTCGTTATCGAAATCATCATTTTCAACTTTATTCTTTATTTCTATTTGTAATGGTTCATCTAATTTTTCAAAAAGACTTTTAAGATCATGGCTATGCACATCGAGTTTTCCTTCCTTTGCTAACAATGCTTTAATTCCAACTTCTGAGCTTATTGCATAAAGCAGAATAACAGAAATTAAATTTGCATTGAGGTCAAAAGGAGATGCCTGATTCTTTAACGCTGCTGATATTAGTGGTGAAATACTTTGTAAGGTTACCCCACTATTATGATAGATATGAGAAGCTCCGCGCATACCATCATATTTTCGTTGAAGTTCTGGTGTCATACGTATATATTTTAAGTTTGTAATTGTTTAATATTCGTAACTATTCAATTGACCTTTTTATAGGTAATCGTGTGATGAATAAGATATCCTATAGCTTGGATGACTATACAATTAGAGGTTGATGTTTCTTAGATGTTCAAGTTCTTTCCGCAAAGTTTCGTTTTCTTTCAGGATCTTTTCTTTTCTCTTGCACTCTTCTGACCTTTACTGTCGTTCGTACTCGAGCTCACGGTCCTTCTCTACGAGCTTATGCTCGGCAGCTTCTTGGCGAAGCCACGCCTCTTCTAATGAGAGTGCCAGAGTCTCAAACATGAATTTTTAAGGCTCTTCGTGTGTCATCCTTTGTTGTGGACTAACGGTGGTCATAGTGGTTGGAAAAAGTCCAATTATCCTCCTTTAGTGCATTATGTATAATAGGCCTTCATTTTTATCATTTGAGTCTGATATTTCTTGTAGAGCTTTTGCT
>CAYNPB010000147.1:0-6605 GCA_964399005.1 uncultured Sangeribacter sp. | reverse complement strand
TCAGACTTCCGGCAAGCAGGAGCTCTACGAAGCTATCATCAACATGTACGCTTAAATAGAATTAAGAATTTAGAATTTTTTAGATTCAATTCAAAATTCAATAAATCAAATAATTGGGAAGGCAGTCCCCTGCCTTCCCTTTTTACTATTCTTATCCTAAGAATACTTATATCTATATGCCAGGAAAATTATTAGCTTCCATCTTTGTTGCATTCTGCTTCTCTGTATATGGGCAGAGATCAGACTCGAGTCTTTGGCTCCCTGCTTCAGAAGGCTCCTCAAAAGTAGAATATAAAGGAAAATCCAAGCTTGCACAAAAAGCTTCGGAAATTCTTTCTAAATATGCCCCCGACGATTATTTCAAGTCTATAAAGCTCGAAGAGAAAAAAGTCAAGGGTCTTCCTTCTGACGGTTATGCCATCAGTGTCGATAGCGTATCGAAGACTGTAACCGTCACTTCTCCTACGGGAGAGGGTCTGCTGTATGGCGCTTTGTCCCTATATCGTCCTGACAACTGCAAGAACCACACTGATTATCCACGTAATCAAATCAGAGTCCTCAATCATTGGGATAATTTGGATGGCACTATCGAACGTGGATATGCGGGCAAGAGCATATGGAATTGGGACACTCCTCTTTCCGATCAAGATAAGGCTTTATATGAGAAATATGCTCTCGCGAATGCTATGGCCGGCATAAATGGCACTGTGCTTAATAATGTCAATGCCTCTCCTAATATGCTCAGTCATGAGATTTTGGAAAGAGTGGCTGAGATAGCCGATATTCTAAGACCATACGGAATTAAAGTATATCTCTCCGTTAATTTCGCTTCTCCAAGCGTGATCGGTGGCTTGGAGACCGCCGACCCTCTGAATAAGGACGTGGCAAAATGGTGGAAAGATAAGGCAAAGGAAATATACACTCTGATTCCCGACTTCGGTGGATTTCTCGTCAAGGCCAACAGCGAAGGACAGCCGGGTCCCTGTGACTTCGGACGCACTCATGCCGATGGTGCCAATATGCTTGCGGCTGCCTTAAAACCCTTTGGAGGCATAGTGATGTGGCGAGCTTTCGTTTATTCACCCTCAGATCCTGACAGAGCCAAACAGGCATACGTAGAGTTTAATCCTCTTGATGGTAAGTTTGCCGATAATGTTCTCGTTCAGGTCAAAAATGGACCGATTGATTTCCAACCCCGTGAGCCATATAGTCCTCTATTTGCCGGAATGCCTGATACTCCTCTGATAGCGGAATTGCAGATAACTCAGGAATATCTTGGACATGCTAATCATTTGGCTTATCTTGCGCCCATGTGGAAAGAATTTTTCGATGAGGCTCCTTCAGAAAATATCAAAGGAGTGGCAGGAGTTGCAAACATCGGAGATGATGAGAATTTCACCGGGCATCCTCTGGCCCAGGCCAATTGGTATGCTTTCGGACGTCTTGCATGGAATCCCGATCTTGATTCAGAAGGTATAGTTGAAGAATGGGCTGAAATCACTCCGTGGCTTTCTCTTGATGAAAATCAGATGCAGGATTTTAAGAAGATGATGGGTGAAAGTCGTGAGCATGTGGTCGATTATATGATGCCGATAGGTCTTCATCATCAATTCGCATGGGGACATCATTATGGACCCCAACCTTGGTGTGAGATTCCAGGAGCGCGACCCGATTGGCTTCCTAAATATTATCATAAGGCAGATGCTGAAGGTATCGGCTTTGATAGGACTGTTGCTACCGGAAGTGGGGCTACAGCTCAATACCCCTCCCCTTTTAAGGAATTGTTGGAGAATCCGGCTACTTGCCCGGAAAAGTATCTCTTGTGGTTTCATCATCTTGACTGGAACTATCCTCTTTCATCCGGGGAAACACTTTGGGAAGCCCTCAATCGCCACTATGATACCGGTGTAGATGGTGTGGCAGATATGCGTAAGACTTGGCAGAATCTCGAAGGATGCACAGACACGGAAATATATAAGGATATCGAATCCAGACTGCTGACCCAGCATAAGGATGCAATTTGGTGGCGCGACGGATGCCTTGAATATTTTGGCAATATAGCAGGTCTAAGACCTAAAAAATTGTCGATGCATTCTCTTGATGAGATGATTCAGGTAGAGCTTGGTATCGACAATTACACTAATCCATCAAAAGAACTTCTCGACTCAAAACGTTAGTATATTTCACAATCCAATAGCTTTTTTGAAAGACTTTCTCTCATAATAAGAAGTCTATAAAAGCATGAAGATGGATGATCAGTCATCCATCTTCACGCTTTTAAACTGTCCGAGCAGATTAAATGTCAGTTCTACATCATCAGAAAGTCCCACTTCATATTTAGTAGAAGTCTTCTCTATCTTTACTATCTTTACGTCGGGGAAATTCTTGCTGACATATGTCCTGATAGTTTTCGGAATAATTCCGGAAGGCACTTCTCTCGTCTTGCAATCAACTGAAGTCCACTTTCCGGCATTATTGAACTCTATTTTTGTTCCATTCACGAGCTTGACGTCATAATCAGTCTTCTTAAGTAGATGTTTATCAGTCTTTATCATTCCGACTTTTGCTTTTGGGAAATAATCATCCAAGAATTTCTGAGCTTCCACCGGAAGATCATTCCTGTCGACTGAATATTTATCAAATGCATATCCCGACATGATGCCAAGCATCATGGCTGCAATTAAAATAAGATATTTCTTCATATTAGTCTGATTTTAGTGTTTTTCATCTTACTTACTCAACACTCCAGACTTATAATGGTTTAGAAATTTCATCTAAAGGCTTTTCCGGATTCCTTAATATATGCTCTTCCAAATTTGCGATCCGGTTCCATATAGTTTCCTTCTCCCCACTCGTTCCAAGCCTTGATAAAGATATATCGGTCTTTACTATCCTTCTTCTCTACCAATTCTCTGACTTTTCTGCATAGTTCTCCCCATTTCTTCGGATCATTCTTATGTAGGATCTGACCCATTTTCCCACTTCTTGGTGAATGATCAAACATTGGATCAATGCAAGGAGTCAAGTCCGGATTTTGCTCATATTTCAGGCAAGCCGCTTCTACATAGTCGTTATAATCAGCAACTCTATAGGGAAGTCCGGATATCTTCCTTAAGATTTTCTTTATTTTTCTCGTTAATCTTAATTTTCTAAAAGTATCCTTCAATGCATCATATACTATTCGATCGTATTTGATACCCTTTTGCATGAATTCTGCCAATTGTTTTGGTCCTTGAACGAAAGCAAAAAACTCAAACCCGATCAAATCATTCTCTTTGGCAAGCTTATTCCACACCTCCATAAACTCAGTCAACTCTTCTGTGTCATATGGTGCGAATACTCCGAAAATCAATTTTCCCTCTTCAGTGCGCATGTATCTTGCATCTTTAAATGCCGGAAGCATTGCATTGAAGTGAGCTATATAGTCATCCTTCCCGGGATATGTCTGCTCCATCAGGAGCTTATCCGGTTTGTCAAATTGCCATGTCTTTTGATACCATGAATGATTTGCCCAGCAAAGACAAAAGGGAAAATCCGGTTTCTTGGATTTCACCACTTCTTCAAACACCTCTGCAAGCAAGCGCTTTCCATCTCCAAACCAGTAATGCCAATAGCAGAAACCGTCGACTCCGGCTTCTCGAGCTAATTCTGCCTGTCGTTCCCTTACCTCTGGCACTCTCAAATCGTAGAATGATAGTTCCTGCGGAATCCTCGGTTGGTAATGTCCCTTAAATAAAGGTTTGGCTTTAGCCACATTAGTCCATTCCGTGAATCCCGGCTCCCACCACTCGTCATTTTCCGGAGTAGGATAAAATTGAGGAAGATAAAATGCTATTACTTTTGTCTTTGCCATCATATATTTTTAGGGATGCTTTTGCGTTTTATTTTTCTTTCTTGCTGGTCTAATTATTTTTGAAAGATAATATAGTGGATAATAGATCCTGAATGTTATTTTTTCGGGAACACTAAAGATGTCAAGAGCATATTTAGCCGTTTCTTTGGTGATTTGTTTTTTATATTTCCATCGGCATATGTTCTCAATTCTATTTCCCGGAAATTGATCAGAGAAGAACGTTCTTCTATCTTCTTTATTCTTCAATAGATAACTTGTTCCACACCACCAACGGACCAAATTATCAGTATTGTATCCTTGATTCCCTACAACAGCTTTGGCAATTTGATTTTTTGATATATAAAATTTATTATCATTCTCATAGAATGACAATAAAATAGCCATGTGAGGGTAGGAATTGAATATATTTCTATAGCCATCTATTAGGTTCTCACATAATACTTCCCGTTTATAAATACTGCATCCTATAAAAGAACTGTATTTAAAATAAGGGTAATCTTGTTTCAATGCTTCTCTCGGAGTAAGAGTTGAACCCCCATTTTTCCATTCTTTTTCAGTATGTGCACCTACGTGTATTAAATCTATATCTCCTTTTTTTATTTCAGAGATCACATCATCCGTATATGAAAAATCATAAACGTCATCATCACCGATTATCCATACGTATGGAGTCTCTCCATACTCTACTCCTCTTAAGATATTGGCATTTCCTCCAATATTATATTTATTGGTAATAAATATTATATTGGGAAAGCTTTTATATTCTTCAGCAAGAGAGATTGTCCCATCTGTTGATGCGTTATTTAACACATATATATTGCAGCTTTTAAAAGGACTACTTAAGAATTGGTCTAAAGTGTGCTTTAAATGCATCTTTCTATTATAAGTCGGTATGCATATGGTCAGTAGGTCTTTTATGTCTTTATCTGAATTCATGTCAGGAAAAATTATTTAAATTTGCATTTCTCTTGCAACTCATCGGGCATGAAAGGAGCCATTTTCTCGAGAGGAGCGGAGCTCATCTTCCCGTTCTTGTCCATGAATGACGCTGATTTTGGAAAGAGTGTCTGCTCAGGATGCATGTGTATCTCGCAAATCAACGGTCCTTCCGTAGCCAAGGCCTTCCGTATCGTTTCCTCGAGTCCCACCCCGTTCTCATTTGTGCTGAGATAAGGGATTCCATAAGCCCCGGATATCTTCTCCAGGTCAGGACACTCAACGCCGCTACTCGGGTTGCTTCCGGTGAAATGTCCGCCAAAGAAACTCTTCTGCGTTGTCTTGATGGCAAGATACCCTTCATTTTCGAGCACGAATATCTTGATTGGAAGCTTGTTTGTCACGATAGTCTGCAATTCCTGGATATTCATCTGAAGGCTTCCGTCGCCTGTGACAAGTATTGTCCTTCCCTCAGGATTCGCCACGGCAGCCCCGATAGCGGCCGGAAGGTCGTAACCCATAGCGGCGCATCCTTGGTTTGCAAACACCCTGACCCCCTTGTTGACTTTCATCGCCTGATATGTGCAGGTATATGCCGTGCCGTTTCCGGTCACTACCACATCTCCCTCATGGAGATCCCTGAAGAGCCTGTCGGCAAATTCATATGAGTTGGTGTATCCCTCCACTGAAGGGTTATCATCAAGCAGAGTCGGGAGCTGAGTCTCAATTTCCCTTCCCCATTCGATCCAACGGCTGAAATCCGGCAACTTTTCATTCTCCACAGCGTTGCTGAACTTGTCAATAAACTCCGTGAGGTTTGCATGTATCGGCAGGTCGATGCTGAGGGTCGGCTTCTCCAGTTCCGCAAGATCAACATCCACCATTACCTTGTATGCATCCGGAGCAAGAAGGTCGTAGGCATAGCTCACCTGACGAATTGAAAGACGGGTGCCGAGCACAATCAGAAGATCTGAATTCTGCACCATTATATTGCCGATGCGGTCGCCGCATATACCGGGTTTGCCAAAACAAAGCTCATGGTCGTGCCATATGATGTCGCTTCCGCTTATGGCAGTCACCACAGGGATGTTGAGACGCTCCGCGAGCTTGATAAACTCCTTCTCCCTTTTTGCGAGCCTCACTCCGTTGCCCACATATATCACCGGACTCTTTGCCCCCTTTATCTTCTCAATCAGCTGGCTGATCTGGCGGTCTACAAGCTCGTGCTTGACGGGGTCAACCAGCTCGTTGCGGTCAAACTCCCTGAGCTGAGACTCATCTATCATCGCCCCCTGCACATCCAAGGGTATGTCGAGCCATACGGGTCCGGGACGCCCGTCAAGGGCTATCGCAATCGCCTTGTCAAGCTCATGCTTGATGTCGAGAGGATCAGTCACGGTCTTCGCATATTTCGTGATGGGTGTCACCATAGCCACGATGTCAGCCTCCTGGTCGCCGAGCTGACGCAGGTTGAGATAAGGGTAGGTGTTCTTATACGTCGATGTCTTGATCTGGCCTGATATATAGAGTCCCGGGATTGAATCAAGATACTGCCCGAGTACACCTGTGATGGCATTCGTGCCGCCGGGACCTGTTGTGACGTTGGTCACGCTGATCTCACCCTTCGTGCGGTAATATCCTTCCCCGGCAATTGCCGAAGCCTGCTCATGGTGGTTACAGATATATCTTAATCCTTCTGTATGGCCGATTGAGTCATTCAGATGCATCGCACCCCCACCGGTCACGAGAAAGCAATGCTCTATTTTGTGCTTTTCGACAAGATGCCGAAAAATGAAATCAGAGACCTTTATCATAT
>CAYNPB010000146.1:0-6763 GCA_964399005.1 uncultured Sangeribacter sp. | reverse complement strand
GTAAAGATACAGTAGAGTTTTTGTGCTCTTTCAATAAAAATCAGCCCTTGATGCCTCTTTCTCAGACAGCTTCAGGCGGAGAGATGGCACGTCTGACACTCTGCATAAAGGCCATAACAGCCAATAAGCTTAAACTTCCTACCGTGATTTTTGATGAGATTGACACCGGAGTATCGGGCGACATTGCGGATAGAATGGGCTCAATGATGGCCGACATTGCCACCGGTATGCAAGTCTTTGCCATCACTCATCTGCCCCAGGTGGCAGTAAAAGGAAAGTCGCATCTCCTCGTGTATAAGCATGATGAGGGAGAACGCACCATAAGCCATGTGAAGGAATTAGACAGCAAGGAAAGAGTAAAGGAAATAGCAAGAATGCTCTCAGGAAAAGAAATTAATGAGGCTGCCCTTACTAATGCGCGTGCTTTATTGGAAGAGTGACACTTGAAAATGATTACATTATGGAAAAAACCGACTATATATTTGGACTTCGCGCTATAATCGAGGCGATTGAAGCGGGAAAAGATATCGACAAGATTCTGGTGAAGAGTGATTTTAATGGCGATATTGCAAGAGAATTGCTTGGCAAGGCTAAAACCTACGGAATACTCGTGAAGCGAGTGCCTTTGGAGAAGCTTAACCGCATTACGATGAAGAATCATCAGGGTGCAATTGCCATACTCGCAGCAGTTCCGTATCAGCGTCTTGACAATATCATTCCGATGCTCTATGAGGAAGGTAAGAATCCTCTGATGGTGGTTCTTGACGGAGTGACTGATATAAGGAATTTCGGTGCTATTGCCCGCACCGCCTGCTGTGCAGGAGTGGATGCTATTGTAATCCCCACCCACAACTCTGTCTCCATCACAGCAGACGCTATTAAGACATCTGCCGGAGCACTATTTCATATCCCGGTTTGCCGCGAAAGGAGCACGCTTGATGCCGTGAAGCAACTGAAAGAAAATGGATATAAGATAGTGGCTGCCACTGAAAAAGGAGCAAAAAACTATTCCAAGACAGATTTCACCGTACCGGTAGCGATAGTAATGGGGGCTGAGGAAACCGGAATTTCCGATGAAGTGCTTCGCATTTCTGACGATCTTGCAGCTATTCCAATCATCGGTGCCATAGGTTCGCTCAACGTTTCGGTTGCCGCCGGCATCATGATTTATGAGGCTGTAAGGCAGAGATCAGAAGCTTCAAAATAAAATTTTCCTTAAATCATCATATATGTTTGGATAAATCAAAGGAAAATATTAACTTTGCAATATATTTGACAATTCAACCAACACGAGCGTTGGTGTATAGAGCATTATAAATCAACTATATATGATCAATAGAGTTCTTATAAGGATTAAAGTGGTGCAGCTGCTTTATTCATATTTTCTTGTGCAAAACAACTTTGCAGTGCAATCTTCACCCTCTGCACCAACAAAAGAAAAGCGTTTTGCCTATACACTCTATCTCGACTACCTCTATCTGATGATCTCGATAGCCGAGTCAATTAATTCTCAAAGAAAGAACTCTCCCCTTTACGAGACGAGATTTATTCAGCGACTGTTAGGGGATAATATAGTCAAATCCATCAGCAGCAAATATTCCGGAAGGGAATTCCCTCTTGAAAAGTGTGTAGACGATCTTTGCGATCGTATCAAAAACTCCGCTATATACAAGAATTTTCTTAAAGATACAAAATCTGACACAAAGATCTGGCCGGAAATTTTCCGCCATTTCATTTCCGTAGATCCTGCCATCAGCAAGCTTGCAGAAGGATATGAAAACTATTCCCTTCGAGGTATGGATAGGGCAAGAGATCTCATATCGGAGACTTTCAGCGAGTTTGCTTCAAGTCAAGATAATATCTCTGATGGACTTGCCGATTTAAAGACAAGCCTGGAGAAAGCCCGGGAGCTATATTTCCGTCTGCTTATGCTTCCGATGGATATCACATATTTTAGGGAAGTGGAGCTTGATGAGCGTCGCCACCGCTATCTTAAGAGTGAAGACGACATGAATCCGAATCCCAAGTTTATCGACAACGAACTTGTGAAGCTTCTTAATGACAATGAAGAGATCAAGGAGTTTGCCGAAAAGAATAAGATCTCATGGATCCAGCATTATCCTGAACTTATCAAGCACCTTGTCAAGCAGATCACTGAGTCTGAACTCTATCAGGAATACATGGCCGATCCAATCAGCGACCTTCACCAAGATTGTGAATTCTGGAAAAAAGCCATGCGCAACATCGTTCTTACCGACTCAAAATTCCTGGAGACCCTTGAGACGATGTCTGTCTTCTGGAACGACGATCTTGAAATAATGGGCGACTTCGTATTGAAGACTTTCCGCAGATTTGAAGAAAAGGCTTCCAATCCTGACAGTAAAATAGAGCAGCCTGTGCTTCCGATGTATAAGGACAACGAAGACTCAAAATTCGGGAAGGATCTTTTTGAAGCCACTGTAAAGAAGCATCTGATCTATCGTGGATATATAAATGAAGCGCTCAACAAGCAACATTGGGACACGGAGCGCCTCGCATATATGGATGTGGTGATAATGGAGACTGCTTTGGCAGAGATCCTAAATTTCCCAAAGATTCCATTGCAGGCTTCCTTAAATGAATATATAGAAATAGCCAAAAGCTATTCATCTGGTAAGAGCGGGACATTCGTCAATGGATTGCTTGCCGATGTGATCAATTCACTCCGGGAAAGCGGCAAATTAAGGAAGTAATTTTCAAAGATAATAATTTCAATAATAAAGGATATGAATTCAATTCTTCTTCAGCAAGCAGCCGGAGGTGGCGGCTTGAGCGGTATGCTAATGATTGTGGCAATGATCGTGATTTTCTATTTCTTCATGATACGTCCGCAGCAAAAAAAACAGAAAGAAATCAAGAAAGCACGCGAAGCTATGAAATCAGGCGACCGCGTGGTGACAGCCGGAGGCATCCACGGAAAACTCAAGGAAATCTCCGACAATACTGTCATGATTGAAGTGGCTCCAGGCATGCAGATTAAGGTCGACAAAGGTTCTGTCTACCCTGCCGGCGTAGAGAATCCTAATGCTCAGAAGTGAGAATAGGAATCTGATCCTGTTTCGACGGAATGCAGACCCACGTTCTACGCTCAATAGGAGATTGGTGTAAACGACTCCGGAAATCTTCCAGATTCCGGAGTATACTGACTTTTGCTATTTTTGTAGGCATTTCAGCTTTATTTTGGCTTATTCTCACTTTGAATGACTCGGTTCAGGATGGATGCATAGTCAATGTCAAGATCAGCAATAAGCCGGATTCCGTCACCTTCATCTCGAATGTGCCTAAGACTATTCATGTCGAAGTGAAGGATAAAGGCTCAAGCCTGATGCGAACGGTGTGGCTTAAGAAGCCTACAGTAAATCTAAATTTCAGGGAGTTGGCAGACAACGGCGAGATGATTTGCTCGCGTTCCGACATAATGGCGGCATTGAAGGAGACTTTTGGAAGCAATGCCACAATCCTTTCTTCGAGCATCGACTCTCTTAGATTAGTCTATACCGACCGTCCGGGCAAGTCTATTCCTGTAGTTCCTGAAATCAAGGCAAGTGCCAAGGCCGGATTTGTCGTATATGGCAACATTGTGTCAGACCCTCCGAGAGTGACTGCTTACGGCCCGCGAGAGATAATCGATACGCTTCATCGGGTGATGACGAAGTCATATGTAGAGCAGGATCTTGCAGAACCAATCAGTTTTGTCTCTGAATTGCGACTCATTCCGGGAGTTCGGTTGATTCCGGCAAGTGTTCAGGTCAAAGTGAATGTTGAGCCTTTGGTAGCAAAAGAAGATATTGTGACTGTAGTGGCAGAAAATGTGCCACAAGATGAAAATCTTTTGCTTTTCCCATCAAATGTCAGGGTCAGCTACTACGTGCCAATGAGCGAGTTTTCTGATGAAAAAAAGGCGGTCAGGGTTTTTGTCGACTACAATGACCTTGCAGAGCATAGAGGAGAAAGACTACCATTGCGCATCGAACGCGTGCAGGGAATTGAGGCAGTCAACCCTAAACTCCATTCCGACTCAGTGGAATATACGCTCGTAAGATAAGCGTTTAAATCATATTAAAATCTAATAAAATCGTAAATCATTATGCTCAAAGAAATATTATCCATCACAGGGAAACCCGGACTTTTCAAGATTCTGACTCCGGGCAAGAGGACTCTTCTGGTAGAAGACATCGTAAGCAAGAAGAGATTCCCGCTCGGTTCTCGCGACAGAGTGGTCTGCCTTGGCGACATAGCAATGTATACCGTAGGTGAAGATCTCCCGCTCGATAAGATACTTGACAAGGTGTATGAAGTGGAAGAAGGAAAGAAAATCGATGTCAAATCAATGGACAATGATATGCTTCGCGAAGAATTCGCAAAAGCAGTTGCTGATTTCGATCGCGACAGAGTATATCCCTCCGATATCAAAAAACTTTTCAACTGGTATAATCTTCTCATTTCTGAAGGATATACAAAGTTCACAGAAGAAGAGCCTGAGGAGAGCGCAGAAGAAGCAGCCTCTGAAGAATAATCTCCATATTTTCACATATAAAAAAGCAGACAATCCTCGATCGAAGATTGTCTGCTTTTTTGATAAATAATGTTAATAGCTAATCTTCATATCTAAAGGATTGTTTTATTTTTGGCACGGTAATTGTTGTATACCGTTTAAAAAAAGAAAAACTCAAAAATAAAATAGATATAGAAATGGCTAACGGAAAAATTGGGGTAACTACTGAAAATATTTTCCCCGTAATCAAAAAGTTTCTTTACAGCGATCATGAGATATTCCTTCGCGAGCTTGTGAGCAATGCGGTAGACGCAACTCAAAAAATCCGTACACTTGCATCTTTCGGCGACTTCAAAGGTGAGCTTGGCACTCTCGATGTGCGAGTAGACATCGATAAGGAGAAAGGTACTCTCACTGTCACCGACCGTGGTATCGGTATGGATGCCGAGGATGTCGACAAATACATCAATCAGATAGCATTCTCAGGTGCAGAAGAATTCCTTCAGAAATATAAAGACACCGCCAACAATATTATCGGTCATTTCGGACTTGGCTTCTACAGCGCATTCATGGTGTCGAAGAAAGTTGAGATCCGTTCTCTCTCTTATAGGGAGGGAGCGAAAGGTGTGCTCTGGACTTGCGACGGCAGTCCTGAATACACAATGGAAGAGTGCGACAAGACCGACCGTGGCACATCCATCACTCTTTATATTGACGACGAAAGCAAGGAATTTCTCGAGCAAGCAAGGATCGACACTCTTCTGAAGAAATATTGCCGATTCCTTCCCGTGCCTGTAATCTCAGGCAAGAAGCAGGAGTGGAAAGATGGTAAAATGGTAGATACTGACGAAGACAATGTAGTCAACGCAACAGAGCCACTTTGGACTAAGAAACCGTCAGACCTTACAGATGATGACTATCTGAAGTTCTATCATGAACTCATGCCTGGTCAGGATGACCCGATGTTCTGGATTCACCTTAATGTGGATTATCCTTTCACTCTCACCGGTATTCTTTACTTCCCTAAGATTAAGAATGAGTTTGACGTAAGGAAAGACCGTATCCAGCTTTACAGCAACCAGGTCTATGTCACTGATCAGGTTGAAGGCGTTGTGCCTGAATTCATGACTCTTATGCAGGGCGTGATTGACTCTCCTGACATTCCTCTTAATGTAAGCCGTAGTTATCTTCAGGCTGATACTGCAGTGAAGAAAATTTCCGGCTATATTTCAAAGAAGGTGGCCGAGAAACTTGACTCTATGTTCAAGTCAGACCGCCGGGCATTCGAAGAGAAGTGGGATGATATCAAGGTATTCATCGAATATGGCATGCTGACTGATGAGAAATTCTTCGAGTCTGCAAAGAAATTCTATCTTCTCAAAGATGTCAACGGTAAATACTTCACTCTCGACGAATATCACACACTTGTAGAAGGGGAGCAGAAAGATAAGGATGGCAATCTGATCTATCTTTATGCCACCGACAAGACTGCTCAGCACAGTTTCATACAGGCAGCTGAAGACAAGGGCTACAGCGTATTGCTTCTTGACGGACAGCTTGAGCCGCATATGGTAGGCCTTCTTGAGCAGAAACTCGAAGGAGTAAGCTTCGTTCGTGTAGATAGCGACACTCCTGAGAAACTTATCAGAAAGACTGACGACAAGGGTTCTGGGCTTACAGCTGATCAGACTGAGGTGATGACAATTCTCTTCAAATCTCAGATACCGGATGTAGAAAAGGCTCAGTTCATGGTAGGTTTCGAATCAATCTCTGCTGATGCGGCTCCGGCTACTGTAACTCAGAATGAGTTCATGCGTCGTATGAAAGATATGGCAGCCATGCAACCCGGTATGAGTTTCTACGGAGATATGCCTGCAAGCTATTCATTCACTGTCAATACAGATCAGCCTGCTGTCAAGACTATAATTGACGAAACAGAGAAAGCTATCGGCGCAAAGACTTCTGATATCTTGAAGCAGATCTCTTCTCTCAATGATGAGATTGCCAAGGCTTCCAAAGAGGCTCAAGACAAGAAGGAGAGTGTTCCTGACATGAAGGAACAGAACGACAAGATTGCAGCTCTGCGAGCAGATCTGGATAAGGAAGTAAGCGACTATGCCGCTGGTCTTCCAAAGGTAAAGCAGATCATCGACCTTGCCCTTCTTCAGAGTGGCCTCCTCAAAGGAGCAGCCCTCTCCGAATTCATCAAGCGAACCGCCAAACTCCTCT
>CAYNPB010000145.1:0-6826 GCA_964399005.1 uncultured Sangeribacter sp. | reverse complement strand
CGCTTCGGCGCCGGAGCCGTCTGGCGACAGACGGTCAAGATAAATGACAGACAGGAGTCTCCCTCGGGATTCTCCTACATAACCCGGCTTATATCTCTTCTGCATTCTTTTTCAACGGGGCGGCTCAGCGTCCGCTCCGTTTTTTATTTTAATATACTCAAATATCTCTTAAAATACTGATTTAATACTATAGACTATGGCTAAAGACAACGAAAAGGCTAAAGATAACGGAAGTTCGAAAGAAGCTACTAAAAAACCTGGATTTATCGACCGTCTTGTCACGAAAACTGAAAAGTTCGTACAATACTGCATGTCAGGCGTATGGTCCGACCCCCGTAAGACTATGAAGGTGCGCCTGATAAAGACAATCAACCTGACTGTCCAGGCTTTTCTAAACCGCGACCTGCAGATAAAATCTATGGCTATCACTTACCAGACGGTATTCGCGATGGTGCCGGCGCTCGCTCTCCTGCTTGCCATAAGCAAAGGATTCGGGTTTCAGGAAATAGTGGAAAAGGAACTCTATACCTATTTCCCATCTCAGAGCAAGGCTTTAGGCACTGCACTCGGGTTCGTGGATTCTTATCTCGCTGAGGCTTCCTCAGGGATTTTGGTAGGTGTCGGCATTGTGGTCCTGCTTTGGACTCTTATTTCTCTGCTCAGCAACATTGAGGATGCTTTTAATAATATTTGGGATATAAAGACCGGAAGAAACACTATTCAGAAAGTCAAAGACTATATCGCAATCTTCCTTCTTATCCCTGTATTGATGATCTTAAGCTCAGGCATCTCTATCTTTATGTCTTCTACCGTGTTGGCAGCGGTGCCTTTTACGTTCCTGACTCCTATGGTAAACACTCTCATGGAACTCTCTCCCGTTGTTCTCACATGGGGAGCTTTTACTCTCTGCTTCTGGCTTATTCCCAACACAAAGGTTGAATTCAAGTTCGCTGCCATTGCCGGGGCTTTCTGCGCTGTCGCATTCGAAATCCTTCAGCTTCTCTTCCTCAACGGACAAATCTATGTGTCGAAATACAACGCCATCTACGGGTCGTTTGCTTTTCTACCATTGTTGCTCATATGGCTGCAGCTGAGCTGGCTTCTTCTTCTTTCCGGATGCGGACTGACTTATTCGTTGCAAAATGTGTTTGCATATAATTTCTTCGGCAATCTCACTTCAGTTTCTGAAAGTTATTTCCGAGAGGTCCTTCTTGTTGTGACCGCAGTTATCTACCGCAGATTCCATCTTGGGCTCCCGGCTCCTACACGTAATAGTCTCTCATTGACGTATGGACTCCCTATCAGAATGGTGAGCAACATTGCCGACAAACTCCGGAAAGCCGGACTGATCCAGACTAACGATACCGGTGACGGCAAAGATGACCCGGGACTTATTCCCACTACTGATACCGACAAAATAATGGTGAAGGATGTCGTGACTCGCGTCGAGTCGGCAGGCATGACAGATTTTATTCCTGAGTTCAACACCACCTACAAGAAGGCTCTCTCCGAATTAAATGATATTTCCGAAAGAATGTATGCCGCTGCCGGCGATATGCTCATACGCGACCTTGACATTTTCGTAGATATAGACTCTGTTCCCGACGCTTCTTCCACTCAAAATTGACAATTCTTATGAAAAGAAGCGTGTGCAATAGCAAATTTTTATGTTATGCAACACTTTTGTCAATTTTTATATCTCTATATTTTGTCGGTCAATATATTTTAATTAAATTTGCAACAATAGATACAAATGAATAACTATTAATATGAGTTACCTGAAATTTGACAAAAACCTTATGATCAATTTGGAGCAGAGCCTTCCTAAAGAGATGCTCCGCACCAACAAATCAGGAGCTTACCATTGCACTACAATCGTGGGTTGCAACACCCGTAAGCAGCATGGCCTGCTGGTGATTCCGATTCCCGAGATGGACGATAAGGCGCATGTGCTCCTGTCAAGCCTCGACGAAACCGTTATCCAGCATGGTGCTCCCTTCAATTTGGGTCTTCACCAGTACGGACCGGATGTCTTTTCTCCTAACGGCCACAAGTATATCAGAATGTTCGATTGCGAGACCGTCCCGACCATGACTTACCGCGTCGGTGGCGTGATCCTCACCAAGCAGAAGACTTTCATCAGCAATGAAAACCGCATCCTGATCAAATACACCCTGCTTGATGCGCACTCTGACACGACTCTGCAATTCCGCCCGATGCTCGCTTTCCGAAATGCCAACGACCTTGTCGTGGAAAACACTGCTATCAACAAGGAAATAAAGAATGTGAAAGATGGCATATCTTGTTGTCTTTATTCCGGATACCCCGACCTCGTGATGCAGTTCAACAAACCCGTCAAGTGGGTCAACGACGGTCACTGGTATAAGGGTATCGAATACTATAAGGACCGCGACCGCGGCATCCCATATAAGGAAGACCTCTGGGTGCCTGGTTATTTCGAACTCCCAATCAAGAAAGGTGAAAGCATCATCTTCAGCGCCGGAACTTCCGAAATCAACCCCGACGAACTCGATGCTCTTTATGACAACGAAATCAAGTCGCGTACTCCTCGCACAAGTTTCTACAACTGCCTTAAGAACTCTGCTAAGCAGTTCTATCTGAAAAATAAAAACGGCATGTATATCATGGCCGGTTTCCCATGGTATAATGTCCGCGCTCGCGACGAACTAATGGCTCTCCCGGGCTGTACCCTCGCAATCGACCATAAGGATGACTACATCCAGATAATGGACACTTTCCTGAAGGCTCTCAACAAATATATAGAGACCGGTGAGAAAGACCGCACTATTCATGAGATCGACCTCCCGGATATCCCTCTCTGGGCTATTTGGGCCATCCAACAGTATCGCCGCACTACCGACACCCGCGCTTGCCGTGACCTGTATGGTGAGACTGTAAAGCGCCTCGTCGAAGATATACGCAACGAACGCATCAAGAATCTTCATCTCAATTCCAACGGTCTTCTGACAAGCAACGGCACTGACACTCCCGTCACTTGGCTTTCAGCTTCTATCAATGGCCGACCCATTATCCCGCGTTCCGGATATATCGTTGAGTTCAACGCTCTTTGGTACAATGCTCTCCGTTTCCTCATTTCTCTCTACGAGGGTGAACCCGGAATGCAAGAGTATCTTGACGAACTTTCCGCTCTTTCTGATAAGGTGAAAGCAAGCTTCATCGAGACTTTCCTTAACGACTACGGCTATCTCTACGACTATGTCAATGGCTCTTATGCTGATGTGGAAGTCCGTCCTAATATGGTGATCGCTATCGGTCTTGAGTATTCTCCTCTCGACCGCCGTCAGCGTCGCAAGGTGCTTGATTTGGCTACCAGAGAACTGCTGACTCCGAAGGGACTCCGTTCTCTAAGCCCAAAGAGCTATGCCTACCGTCCTAACTATGTGGGTGGTCCCGTAGAACGCGAATATGCTGTTCATCAGGGTCCCGTTCGCCCCTGGCTTTTCGGTTTCTATGCCGACGCCTATATTAAGGTGTTTGGCGTGAGCGGCCTCGGATTCATTGAGCGTAAGCTTATCGGCTATGAAGACGACATGTCGGAAAATTGCATCGGCTCGCTCAGCGAGATGTATGACGGCAATCCCCCATTCGCCGGCCGTGGAGCTGTCTCTACAGCTAAGAATGTGGGCGAAATCCTACGCACCATCAAGAACGTGAAAGAACTCAACAAATTACAGAACTACGATAATTAACAAGATATGAAGGCATTAATGTTCGGGTGGGAATTCCCCCCGCATATCCTTGGCGGTCTTGGCACTGCTTCCTACGGACTCACCAAGGGCATGCATGCCTGCGGCGACATGGACATCACTTTCGTGATTCCTAAACCGTGGGGCGACGAGGAAAAAGGTTTTGCCCGCATCATCGGCGCCAACTGCACTCCCGTTGCCTGGCGCGATGTGAGCTGGGACTATGTTGAAAGCCGTATTGGAAAGGTGATGAACCCCCAACTCTACTACGATCTTCGCGACCATATTTACGCAGATTTCAACTATATGAAGCTCAACGACCTGGGCTGCATAGAATTTTCCGGACGCTATCCCGACAACCTTATTGAGGAGATCAACAACTACTCCATCGTGGCAGGGGTGATCGCCCGCACTGTAGAGTGCGACATTATCCATGCCCACGACTGGCTTACTTATCCCGCTGGCATACATGCCAAAAACGTGACTGGCAAGCCCCTCGTGATCCACGTGCATGCTACCGACTACGACCGCTCACGCGGCAACGTCAACCCTACTGTCTTTGCTATTGAGAAAGATGGTATGGAAAACGCCGACCATATTATGTGCGTGTCAGAACTTACCCGTCGCACCGTAATTGAAAAGTATGGCATCAATCCTGCCAAAGTTTCTACAGTGCACAATGCCGTGATTCCTCTTGATCAGGAATACCTCGACATCAAGCGACGTACAGAAGGCGAGAAAGTGGTTACTTTCCTTGGTCGAATCACTATGCAGAAAGGTCCGGAATATTTCGTCGAGGCTGCTGTGAAAGTACTTCAGAAAGATAAGAACGTTCGTTTCGTGATGGCTGGGAGCGGCGATATGATGGACGCCATGATCAAGCTCGTGGCAAAGCGTGGCATAGCCGACCGCTTCCACTTTACTGGCTTCCTCCGCGGAAAAGAGGTGTATGAGATGCTTCGTGATTCCGACGTCTATATCATGCCTTCTGTGTCAGAGCCGTTCGGTATCTCACCACTTGAGGCAATGGAAATGGGCGTTCCGAGCATCATATCCAAGCAGTCTGGTTGCGCCGAAATCCTTACGAATGTGATCAAGACCGACTATTGGGACATCGACGCAATGGCAGATGCCATCCACAGCATCCTCCACTACCCCGCTATGTACAAGACACTCCGCGATAAAGGCATCGAGGAAATCCATGGCATCACTTGGGAGAAAGTGGGCAAGAAAGTCATCGGCATCTATAAGGATGTGATCGAAGCAAGAAAACATTAATCATCAAATCTGCAAACACATAAAAAGTTATGAAAAACGTTTGTTTTTATCTCAACATACACCAGCCATACCGCCTCAAAAGATATCGTTTCTTCGATATAGGCAACGACCATTACTACTATGATGACTTCGCCAACGAAGACATCATCAGCAATCTTGCCGAGCGCAGCTATATCCCGATGTGCCACACTCTCCTTGATATGGCTAATGAGTATGGCCAGGATTTCAAATGTGCTATCTCCATTTCCGGCACCGCTATCGAGCAGCTTCAGCAGTCTGAGCCGGAAGTGATCGAAATGCTCCGTAAGCTCGCCGACAAAGGATGCGTGGAATTCCTTGGAGGCACTTTCGCTCACTCCCTTGCTTCTCTCGAAGATCCTGAGGAATTTATGCGCCAGGTGAAGATCGAGCAGAAGACCATCAAGATGGTCTTCGGTCAGACTCCGAAAGTCTTTGCCAACACCGAACTTATCTTCGACGATGATATCGCATCTCTTATCCAGGCTATGGGTTACAAGGCTGCCGTGGTTCCGGGTGCTAAGCACATCCTCGGCTGGAAGAGCCCGGATTATGTCTACACTTCCGCTTCTGCTCCAAAACTGAAGATGCTTTTCACCAACGACAAACTCGCTGCTGACATCTCTCACAATTTCAATAATCCTGATTGGGCTGAATATCCGCTTACTGCCGACAAATACGTCAACTGGATTGCCGAACTTCCCGAAGAGGAGCAGATCGTCAACATCTTCCTCAGCATGGACACTTTCGGCGGATTCCTTCCGGCAAGCTGCGGTATCTTCGACTTCATGAAGGCTCTTCCTCGCTTCGGAAAAGAGAAAGGCGTGCGCTTCACTTCTCCTTCTGAAGTAGTCGGAAAACTGAAAGCAGTCGACACTATCTCTATTCCATTCGCTATTTCTTATGTTGACGGCACACGTATCGACGTTTCTCCTTGGAAAGGAAACGATCTGCAGCGTGAGGCTCTCAACAAACTCTACGGAATTGCAGAACGCGTATCAATGGTAGAAGACCGTAAGATTCAGCAAGACTGGGAATATCTTCAGGGAAGCGACCACTTCTTCTACATGGCCACCAACAATCAGGCTGATTTGGCTTTCAGCCCGTATGATAGTCCCTTCTCCGCATTCACCAACTATATGAACGTGTTGGCAGACTTCCTCGTGAGAGTTGAGGAACAATTCCCGGAAAATGTGGATAATGAAGAGCTCAACTCTCTCCTGCTTACTATCCGCAACCAATCTTCAGAAATCGAACAGCTCAACAAGGAAGTGAAGGCTCTTCGCAAGAACATCATTGAGGCTGAAGACAGCAACTATGCAGCTGTTATCGTTGAAGAACCGGCAAAAGAGAAGAAAGCTGCCCCCAAGAAAGCCGCTCCTAAGAAGGCAAAGGCTGAAAAACCCGCTGAAGAAAAAGCCCCCAAAAAGAAACCCACAGCCAAAAAATCCTAAAAACCTACTTACGATCTCAATTAAACAAAAACTTTCTAAAAACATGAGCAGCAGGCTAATTTCCCGCTGCTCATATTTTTATCCTGGTAGGAACGCACACCCCATGCGAGTCCTCCCCAAAAGCAAACTGAGTAGTAAGCATGCTCCGCATGCGTCCCTCCGAGTCGCGAAGCCTCCAACTCTCCTGGTAGGGACCCACGGCTCGTGCGTCCGCCTCAAGAGCAAAAACAATAAGTCAAAAATATTTCAATTATTAAACTATTGTAACATCCCGAACTTTTCAAACCCCGACTTTGTTTTGATTTCAGAAAGTAAGAAAATCGTTTCATGATGTTAGGTTAGTTTAAA
>CAYNPB010000144.1:0-6868 GCA_964399005.1 uncultured Sangeribacter sp. | reverse complement strand
CATCACTATCGACGGGCGCAAGGGCACTATCCCTGCCAACCGCATGCACCTCGGATCGCTCGAGGAGAGCAACGACCGCATCATCAACCAGCTCATCACCAACAATGTGCTTGAGGAGGGTCCCTGCCAGCTTCAGATGGGTCTCACCGAGTTGATGCCGGGCAGCGTTTGGAACACTATGCCGGCACATACCCACGACCGCCGTGTAGAGGCTTACTTCTACTTCAACGTGCCTGAAGGGAATGCCATCTGCCACCTTATGGGAGAGCCGCAGGAGACACGCGTAGTATGGCTCCACAATGAGCAGGCCATCATGAGCCCTGAATGGAGCATCCACGCAGCAGCCGGCACCTCCAACTACATGTTTATATGGGGTATGGGAGGCGAAAACCTCAACTACAACGACAAAGACGAGATCAAATATCTCGATATGAAATAATCTATTTTAGATGGCATACGAATCTAAAACTTTACAAGCAGGTAAGCAGGGGCAATTGCCTCTGCTTACGGTGCTTATAATTGTTTTCATAGCACTCCTCCCCATCATCATTTTCCGCGACTTCACTCCTTCTAATGAATTGCGCTATCTCAGCATAGCCGACGAGTCGCTTGCCAACGGAAGATGGTGGGCATTCACAAACCATGGCATCCCTTACGCCGACAAGCCGCCACTCTACCTCTGGTGCATCATCTTGGGGAAATGGCTTTTCGGCACCCACTACATGTGGTTTTACTCCCTCTTCTCCCTCATCCCGGCGCTTACGATAGGAGCCGTGATGTATCGCTGGACTTTCGACGACCTGACCCCGAGATTCCGCACCTCTGCCCTCCTCATGCTCTTCTCATGCGGACTTTTTGCCGGAATGATGTTCACACTCCGCATGGACATGCTGATGACGCTCTTTATCGTCCTCGCATTCTATCAGTTCCGACGCCTCGAGATGGCCGAGACAACTCCCGGCTTGGGAGCACGCCTTATCTTTGCATTGTGGATATTCCTTGCAGTCTTCTCCAAAGGACCGATGGGGATACTCATCCCGCTGGTCGCCACTACTGTCTGGCTCTTCCTGACGCGCCGTATGGGACTCTGGACAAGAGCCTGGGGATGGCCTACATGGACACTTCTTCTGCTTCTCTGCGCCGGATGGTTCGGCTGCGTCTATGCTGAAGGAGGCACAGAATATCTCGATAATCTCCTTGTGCATCAGACCGTAGGGCGAGCCGTCAACTCTTTCCATCATAAACGCCCCTTCTGGTATTATCTCATCTCCCTCACCTATACCACCCAGCCATGGACATTCCTTATCTTCGGAGCGGCAGTCTATGGCATCCGCAAATTCAAGCGTACAGCTCATTCCCTTGACAATTTCTTCCTCATCATCATACTCTCCACATTCCTGCTCCTCTCCTTCATCAGCTCCAAGCTTCAGGTCTATATGCTTCCGGCTTATCCTTTCTTCGTGTATCTGGCAGCTATTGTATGCGACCGCAACCCTCAATCGAAGCTCGTAGCTGCAGCCATTGCAATCCCGGCTGCCATTCTTGGCATAGTAGCCCTCGCCGAACCTTTCGTCACCTCTACCGAATGGTTTGCCGCTTTCGGCATTGATCTCGAAAGCATTCCTGCCATCCGCTTCGCATGGTGTGCCCTGATATCAGGAAGTTTTCTGACCCTATGGTATCTTTATAAACTCAAACGCACTGCATGGGGCATCGATACCCTCTCGCTCACTGTGCTTGCACTTGTCTTTATTGCGGGGGTTGCAATCCGTCAGTTCAACCCTGACCTTGGCTACCAAGCCATATCCGAGACAGCCCTGAAAGTCAAGAGTGAGCATCCGGATGCTGAAATACTGACATGGAAGATATCCCGGCCCGACAACATCGACGTGTATCTTAAAGACACCCCATTCATGATGATCGAGCCGGCTGACACTTTCCCTGCAATCAACAAGACATCAATTGTCATTACAAAAAAGAGCCGCACCGAAGAGATTCCTAATGTAAAGGAGACGCATCCGGTTGGCTTAAAATACGTAATCCTCCTAAGTGAGCCATCTCCTAACCATTAATTATAAGGCATGAACAATACATCCAAATATACTCTGACTGTAATCGTACCGGTCTATAATGAAGAAGACAACATGAAGGCTCTCGAGGAGCGTCTTGGAGCATGGCTGCCGACATCTCCCGTGAAGACTTGTGTGCTGTTTGTCGACGATGGGTCTTCCGACAGCAGTCTCGCTCATATCCGTGAGATCTGCTCTCGCAACCCCGATTTCTATTATATCGCATTCGAACGCAATTGTGGACTTAGCGCTGCCATCAAGGCCGGCATTGATGCTGCTGAATCGGAATATGTAGGCTACATTGACGCCGATCTCCAGACAGACCCGGAGGATTTCAATCTTCTCATCCCGCATCTTAAGGACTATGAACTCTGCATGGGGATTCGTGCCAACCGTAAAGACACCGCCTGGAAAAGATTTCAGTCGAAATTTGCCAATGGCTTTCGCCGGATGATGACGGGAGATAAGGCCACGGACACCGGTTGCCCGCTCAAAGTGATGCACACTGCCAATGCGCGCCGGGTACCCTTCGTAAAAGGTATGCACCGTTTCCTTCCTGCCCTCTTCGGACTGCAGGGATGCAAGATAAAGGAAATGCCTGTGCGTCACTATCCCAGGGTTGCCGGCAAATCAAAGTTCAGCATGTCAAACCGCCTGATCGGTCCTCTACAAGACTGCTTTGCTTTCCGCTGGATGCGTTCACGCTGGTTCAACTACCAAGTATCAGACTCCGATCTCAATGCATTATGAATTCTTAATAGGGTTTCTTGCCCAGGGATTCTTTTCCGCCCGCATCCTCGTGCAGTGGATTATGTCGGAGCGTGCCCGCAAGGTGCTCTCCCCTTCTGTATTCTGGATATTGAGCATTGCGGGGTCATATCTGCTATGCATCTATGGAGTATTGCGTGAGGATTTTGCTATAGTCCTGGGTCAATTCATCTCCTACTACGTCTATCTCTGGAACCTGAAAGCCAAGGGGATATGGGGAAGCACAAAGCTGTGGCTACGCACCCTGCTCATCGCTACTCCCCTTGTGGCGCTGACTATAGCCGGCTTTCATGCCGACACTGTCATCGACAGTTTCTTCCACAATGAAAGTGTACCCCTCTGGCTCCTTCTCTTCGGCTCTGCCGGCCAGGTAATCTTCACCCTACGCTTCATCTACCAATACTGGTATTCTTCTCGACGTGGAGAATCGGAGCTTCCACCATTCTTTTGGATTCTCTCTCTTATAGGCTCACTGAGCATCGTAAGCTACGGAATAATCCGTCACGACCCCGTCCTCATCATAGGGCAATCCTTCGGCCTCGTAGCCTACATCCGCAACCTCATGATCGGAGCCAAAAACAAGCGTAAAGCTAATCAGTAATTTATTCGCTTGTTCCAATATCTTTATTTGCAATACCAAAGCGCAGGAACTGCGCTAATTCTCTGCGCTCTCCGGGCGATGCGAAGCAGCCCGCTCTGCTTTGCGAGCTTGCGATATCCGAGTCGCGAAGCTTCTTCGATAGAACCCTCTGCTCCTCTGCGGACTCTGCGTGATATTCTAATAGCTTGTGAAAGTTGAGTAAGTAAGAGCAAAGTAAAAAAATAAGGACACGACCGTCGCCGGCTGTGTCCTTCGTCTAAATTGGGGTTATATCAATAATTATCTTTTCTCTTCGCGACGTCTTTCTATAGCGCGATGCACGTTATGTATTTCCTTCACAGCGCAGAATGCAGCTGCTACGGTTGCCACTTTAAGTGCTAATTTTGCAATATCGAATGCTAAGCGCAGAGCGCTGTCATTTTTTTCTTCGTGTGCCATTTTCTTTGTGTTTTTATAGTTCTTAAATTAAATTTGCGTTTTCAGTAGTATCAATAATTCTTAAGGTTTCATATATAAAACACATCAAAGGCGTCGATAGTTTAAACTACGACGCCTTTTTTTATTCTCTTCGCATTACGTATTACGCACTACGCGATACGCACTACTTTCCCATCTGGAAATGCCGCGAAGCCAATCTATATCCGTCGCAGAACACCTCTACGGTATAGTCGCCGGCAGTCAGGGTGGTGTTCACATCCCAGTAGATAGTGACTGAGATCTCATCGTTGGCATATTCCACCTGACGGTGAGCCGTAGCCGGCACATTGGCTCCATCCATCGGGAATGTGACATTGCCGCCGAGCAATCCCCCTTCCGGAGTGACAATCCTCACATAGAAATCCTTCATTCCGGCAGCTGCCGTAGTGTTAGGACTTACGGTGAACCCGACAGCCAATTGCTGTGCCTTATTGATTTTCTTTTCAGCTTTTCCCTTGCGGTTGAGAGCGGAGAGTGTGAGACCGGTGATGTTAAGTTTCTTAGCCTGCTTCACAGTCTGAGTCAGCTCCTCATTGCTCTTTGTTGCCACTGTCACGGCAGAAGTAAGCTGCTCATTGCGTGAGCGCACCTCTTGCAGATCCTTACGCAGAGTCTCGTTTTCTTTCGACAGACGGTCTATTTCCTCAAGATAATGCTTTAGAATTCCTCTCAGCGTTGCAATCTCATTTTCGAGAGCCTTGATTCGGGCACGATTGGCTGCATTGCTCTTCTTCTCCTGATCAAGTTCCTGAAGAAGACCCTCAACTTTCATACGCGCTTCATTATATTGCTGCACCAACGAATCATTTTTCAGATACATCTGCTGGTCTTCATACATGCTGAAGCTCGCATTCAGTTCATTAAACTCATTGGTAAGCACAAGCCTGTCGTTGGCAAGCGCCAACGAATCAGCCCGGGCCTCAGCCTCGTTAAGGCTCACGGTCCGACTATTGTTGCTATAGATAAGCACACCTACGAGAGCCACAAGAGCCACCGCCACACCGATAGCTGTATAGAGAATTATTTTCTGCTGCTTATTCATATTCCGAATCGGATTATATCTTTGAAGTTGTATAAACTTATTTTATTTCTGATTGAATCACTTTTATATTTTTGATAAAATCACTCGAATTTTCAATAGCCCGAACCTCGTCAGAAGGCACTATCTCCATTCGAGTTGCAAAGATAATAAAAACTTTTCAATCTACCCCAATTTCAATTAGAATAAAATTCCCTCCCAAATCTCTTCATGGGTTTTACTGCAATTCCCCGAGAATATAGAAAAGATCGACTCTTGAAGTTTATTTGGATATGTTAAGGAATTTATGTATTTTTGTAAAAAATATCAAGAGATGCAAGACTCCGACAGATATCCGATAGGTCAACAAGATTTCAAGACACTGCGTGAACGGGATGCTTATTACGTAGATAAAACCCGCTTTATTGAAAAGATAATACGCAGTAATAGTCAATACTATTTCCTTGCGCGTCCACGACGCTTCGGGAAAAGCCTCTTCTTGTCGACCCTCGAGTATTTCTTTGCAGGAGAACGGCAACTCTTCAAAGGACTCCACATAGACTCCATCAACTGGAACTGGGAACCTTACCCAGTGCTGCACATTGACCTAAACACTGATAAATATGCCGAACCAGGTATACTTGAAGGTGTACTCGATCGTCTATTCAGAGAATGGGAAGAAAAATATCAGGTAGACGTAAAGGATGTTGACTATTCTCAAAGATTCAGTACCATCATCAAGACTGTATACGAAAAGACCGGCAAACAAGTAGTCATACTCGTGGATGAATACGACAAACCACTGGTCGGCAACCTCCATAACGACGAGAACTTCGAGCCTTATAGAAAGAAGCTTGCTTCCCTATATTCCAATTTCAAGAGTTCTGCAAAGTATATCCGCCTCGTCTTCCTTACCGGAATCAGCCGATTCGGCAAACTGAGTGTATTCAGCGACCTCAACAATCTGAAAGACATCACCTTTTCAGAGGAATTTTCTGATATCTGCGGGATTACAGAAAATGAACTTCTTGACAACTTTCAAGTTGGCATACATCAATTCGGTGAAAAAAGGAGAGTCAATTATGAGGAAGCATGTCAACTTCTGAAAAAGAACTATGATGGCTACCGCTTTACGCCTGAAGGTAGCGAGATATACAATCCTTGGTCGGTGTTGAATGCCTTGGCAGAAAAGAGAATCGGCAGTTATTGGAACGCAGTGGGCACTGCTACGATAGTGGCTGAGGCACTTCGAGACGCAGACGTGGATATTGAAGCCACACTTAATGC
Source organism: uncultured Sangeribacter sp. (assembly GCA_964399005.1). GTDB lineage: Bacteria > Bacteroidota > Bacteroidia > Bacteroidales > Muribaculaceae > Lepagella. Next base: position 648 of record CAYNPB010000144.1, on the reverse strand, counting down.
AGATTGGAAACTCGATGACCTCGCAGGCCTTGACCTCCTCAATGCAGATCCGACAGCTCTGCTTTATCAGGCAGGCTATCTGACAATCGCAGATTATGACTTCGATTCAGATACTGTGCGCCTCAAAGTACCAAATGAAGAAGTCAAAAAAGGACTCTTCAATGATCTTCTCGAGTGCTATATAAAAGTGAAGCATGGAACCCTCAAGAATCTTCTTGATGGAATCAAAAATGGCATTAAAGATGGGAAGCCGGAGATGTTGATGAAATATCTCGACACATACTTCGCCAGCGTGCCATACGACCTGAAAATGGACTCAGAGAACAACTTCCACAATGCTTTCTACATTCTTCTGACACTCTTGGGAATAGATACAAAAGCTGAAGTGCATACTTCCGACGGCAGAATGGATCTACTTATAGAGACTCCTAAATTTATCTATATTATTGAGCTTAAATTTGATTCAACTCCGGAAGAAGCCCTCCAGCAGATAGACGCCAAGCAATACGCACTCCAATTCCGGATGGATCCTCGCCGCCTCTTCAAAATCGGAGTCAATTTCTCTACTGCAACCCGTCGCCCCGATGCTTGGAAAATCCTCTGATTTAAAGTGAAATCCTATCCCGCTCCCTTCTTAGGCCTCTATTA
>CAYNPB010000143.1:0-6912 GCA_964399005.1 uncultured Sangeribacter sp. | reverse complement strand
ATACCAGAAGCTATTTATCCGCGATTGCAGGCGAAGCCGCTGCTCAGCTCATGTCTGCGTGCGCCAGCCCGAGTCGCGAAGCCTAACAGAAGCAAAAATTTAAGAAATCCGCGACCTATCCGCCACATCGGCGGAGAAGGCGGCGAAGCTAAGCCATCCGCGTTGAGATTAAATTGCTTCATATCCAAAATTATAGTGGTATAGACGCTTAATGGCGCATGCGGAGCATGCTTGCTACTCAACGGACGCACGGGCCGTGCGTCCCTACCAGAGGAGATGGATGGCTAATTAATTGGGTGGAACAAACTTCTGAATTATTTTGTTATCTTTATAGGAGTAACTTCAATATACGGATAACTGCCAATATGAATCCTTATCTTTTAAAAGATATAAAGACTTACCTTTCATCTATGCCTATCGATAGGGCATGGATATTCGGTTCGTTTGCCCGCGGAGATGAAAATGAGAATAGTGATCTGGATATATTGGTGGAGTTTACTAAGGGAGTAAAATTGGGATTTAAATATTTCCATTTCATCAATGACCTTGAGGCGATTTCCAGACGAAAGATAGATCTTGTGGAGTTGTCTACGTTAGATCCTTATGTAATTCCATATGTAAACCAAGATAAAATTTTAATCTATGAGAGAACCGCTTAGGGATCATCTTCGCCTGCTGCATATCCTGGATGCATGCGACAGAATCAAATCCTATTTCCCTGATAACTCAATTCCTTTGCTCAATCCGAAATCAATTGAATTTTTTGGATTGGTGAAGAATCTTGAAATCATTGGCGAGGCTGCTTATATGCTTACTCCTGATTTTGTATCCGGACATTCTGTCACATCATGGAATGATATAATCCGAATGCGACATCTTCTTGTGCATGGCTATTACCATATAAGCCCGGAAATAGTAAAGGAAATAGCAGAAACTGAAATTCCAGTATTGGAAAAACAAGTGAAGGCGTATCTTGCGGAATTTGAGTGCGATTAATTCTTAAGTTGAGTGCCTTCCGGTGAATTTTTTATCTCGCAGAGGGGCAGAGGGCTCGCTGAGAAGAGGCTCATGCTTCGGCGACTTTGACGAAGAAGACAGCAGAGTGCGCTGAGGCTCGCTCGCTTCGCTCCGCATTGCAGATTAGCTTTTGCTTTTGGAATGCCACTTTTGCCAAAGCTTTACCGAGTCTGCCTCATTCATGCTATGCGGAGCGGATGCGAAGCGAGCCTTTGCGTGCTTTGCTGCCATAATCGGCATGGATATCATCATGAGGATATGATTCTTTGCGAGCCCTTTGCTTCTCTACGCGATTAATTCTTAAGTTGAGTGCCTTCCGGTGAATTTTTTATCTCGCAGAGGGGCAGAGGGCTCGCTGAGAAGAGGCTCATGCTTCGGCGACTTTGACGAAGAAGACAGCAGAGTGCGCTGAGGCTCGCTCGCTTCGCTCCGCATTGCAGGTATGAGGGAGACTCGGAAGACTGGTCTAAATGAGAAAAATCTGAGTTAATCTGCTGATTCTGCGACTCTGAAAGAGAGATTTGCTCCCAATTTCTAAGATTCCATCCAAAGCATAAGGACTCATGCTATGCGGAGCGGATGCGAAGCGAGCCTTTGCGGGCTTTGCTTCCTTATCGGCATGGATATCATCATGAGGAGATGCTTCTTTGCGAGCCCTTTGCTTCTCTGCGCGATTAATTCTTTAAGATTAGAGTGCATAAGACGCTTAATGACGCATGCGGAGCATGCTTGCTACTCAACGGACGCACGGTCCTTGCGTCCCTACCAGAGGGGATGAAAAGTTTAGTTGTAGTGGTTGAAAAAATTCAGCGACTATTGTTTTTATCATAAAAAATCCTTATCTTTGCGGAATCATGAAGAGACCAGAAATCGTAAAAAGAATTGGCGAGGAAATAAAATCATTCGTGCCGGAAGCTGAAGCCATATTATATGGCTCCGAAGCTCGTGGTGATTCACGACCGGATTCAGACATAGACATTCTGATACTCTTGCCTGATTTCAAAGACTATAAACATTATATCCAGAGAAGGAGCGATATTTCTGGTCGACTATTTGAACTTTCATTAGACTTGTCGGTGGATATTTCGCCATTGATATTGCCAAGGGCGGTATGGAATTCGCGTAAGACTCCTTTTTCAATTAATGTAAGGAATGAGGGTATACGAATATGAAGGAACAATTAGACGCGGCGAGTTTGGAAGAATTCGTCTATTATAGAATAAAGAGAGCTGAAGAAACTCTAAGTGAAGCGGATTGTCTTGCAAATAATGGCCATTACAGTGGAGCGATCAATAGACTCTATTATGCAAGTTATTACATCGTCACAGCATTATTGATAGCTAATGATATTACTGCTTCAACTCATAATGGCGTTAGAGCAATGTTTGCTTTGAAGTTTATTAAATCTGGTAAAATGGATATTTCTCATGGTAAATTCTTCAATGAGATTTTCGAAAGCAGGCATTCCAATGACTATGATGATTTTGTTTTTTGTGACGAAGAAACTTATGAAAATTTTCGCCCCAGAACTGAATCATTAATAGTAGCAATCAAATCAATATTAGATTTCTGACAGCTAATTTTGGGCTTCGTATTGCTGGATAATTATATCGCGAAAGCCGCAAAATCAAAAAATATTCTGGGTTAATCTGCTGATTCTGCGACTCTGGAAGAGAGATTTGCGCCTAATTTCTAAGATTCCATCGAAGCATAAGGACTCATGCTATGCGGAGCGGATGCGAAGCGAGCCTTTGCGTGCTTTGCTGCCTTAATCGGCATGGATATCACCATGAGGAGATGCTTCTTTGCGAGCCCTTTGCTTCTCTGCGCGATTAATTCTTTAAGATTAGAGTGCATAAGACGCTTAATGGCGCATGCGGAGCATGCTTACTACTCAATTTGCTTTTGGGGCGGCTTTGGGAGATTAAGGGAGGAGCTCATTGGGGAACACCCGAAGACAAACTGGCTTCGCGATTCGGGGGACGCGCGCGGAGCGCGCTTACTACTCAATTTGCTTTTAGGGTGGCTTTTGGGGGATTAAGGGAAGAGCTCATTGGGGGAGCACCCGAAGACAAACTGGCTTCGCGATTCGGGGGGACGCATGCGGAGCATGCTTGCTACTCAAAGTGCTTTGGGGAAGCCCCCCGGCTCCTAAAGGGGGAGTATTTACCAGATACCTGAAGCCTGACACCTGGAGCCTGACACCTGATAGCTTGAGAAATACAATAAATTGGGGGATGGTGCGTTTTTTAGGTATGATTAGAGATATGTATAGTCTGGTGTCAGGTGTCAGGGCTCAGGTGTCAGAGTTCTGGCATCGGGTGTCAGGTGTCAGGTGCCAAGGGGGAGTGTGCTGCGTATCGCGTAGTGCGTATCACGTATCGCGTTGGGCGGCTCGGAGTCGGGCTTGGGTTGCGGGGGCTTTGGCGCTCGTGGGAGGCTCGGCTTATGCGCAGTTGGGGACGAATGCCTATTCGTTTTTGGAAGTGTCGTCGGCTACCCATGCTTTGGCGTTGGGCGGCTACGGTATTGCAGTTGCGGGTCCGGATCCTATGATGGTGGATCAGAATCCGGCACTTCTCGGGCAAGAGGTGGGCCGGGTGGTGGCTCTCAGCTATATGCGCTATTTCGGCAGTTCGAACTTTGCTGCTGCGCGTTATGCGCAGGGTGTCGGCGAACGGGGGGCGTTTGCTGTCGGGGTGCGATACCTTGACTATGGGAGTCTGGATGGGTATACGCCTGACGGTAGTTTTACGGGGACTTTCAAACCGCAGGATATTGCGGTGGAAGGGACTTACAGTCACGATTTCACGGATCGTCTTCGCGGTGGTATCAATGCGAAGGTGATATATAGCAATTATGATGAGTATTCGGCGGTGGCGTTGGCGGCTGATCTCGGCATCGATTATTATGATGAGGAGAAGGATCTGTCGCTGGCGGCTGTGATCAAGAATGCCGGAGGACAGGTGAAGCGTTTCCATGAGGAGTATGATCACCTGCCGTTTGACATACAGTTGGGGATGATGAAGGGTTTGGGCGAAGGTCCGTTTTCGCTTTCTGTGACGGCACATCATCTTACGCATTGGAAACTTCCTTATTATAATCACTCACAAAATGAAGGCGCCTCCTCCGGGACGGAAGAGGCGGAGTATAAGTTTTTCCCTACTCTTTTTCGGCATCTGACGTTTGGGCTTCAGTATGCTCCTTCTGATAAGTTTTATGCTGCTTTAGGGTATGACTATAAGACGCGTGGCGACATGGGGACGCATCAGCGTAATTTCCTGAGCGGTTTTTCGATTGGTTTGGGGCTTAATGTGAAGGATTTCGGGATTGGGGTGAGCTTTGCTCAGCCGCATCGATCCGGAACCACGTTGGGGCTGAATCTCGCGTATTACTTATAAGGTGTCAGGTGTCAGGACACCTGACACCTGGGGTTATTTGCGGAAGGGGATGGAGTGGACTACGCGGACGGGGACGCATTGGGCGGCTTGGCGGCCGGGTAGCCAGTCGGGCATCTCGGCGAGGAGCCGGATGGCTTCCATGTTGAGGGATTTGTGGCTCCCTTTGATGACCCGGATGTGGGAGATGTTGCCGTTGGCGTTCACTACGAAGCTGCATGTGACGCGGCCTTCGATGCCGTGTTCGTAGGCATCGGCAGGATATTGACGATTTTTGTTGATGTAGTCGAGGAGTGCTTCCTGTCCACCGGGGAAGGAGGGCTTTTCTTCTACATAGTCGTATTCGAACACTTCTTTATAAGTCTGGAGACCGTCGCCGGATACACCGACGGTGACGCGGCAGGTCTGGGCCTTGGCGTTTGAGATGCCGAGGATTAGGAGTATTATGGATATTAGGAGAGGGGTCGAGGTTGGTTTCATTAATGATAAATTATAAATGATCAATGATCAATTTTTTTTCTATAATGATAAATTAATAGATTTCAGCGAAGTCATTTTGTTCGCTATTGCAAATTTAGGGTGAAAATGTGAGATATGCAAGATGCTTAGGGGGATATTAGGTTTATTTAACTTTGTTTAAGGGTTGAAGGTGTTAGGTGTCGGGTGGCAAGGGGAAGGCTTCGGTGGAGTTTTTATCACGCAGAGGGGCAGAGGGCTCGCGGAGTAGAGGCTCATGCTATGCGGAGCGGATGCGAAGCGAGCCTTTGCGGGCTTTGCTGTCTTAATCAGCAGGGTTAATCATAGGGGTCAGCTTCTTTGCGAGCCCTTTGCTTCTCTGCGCGTTAAATTTCTTAAGATAATTGAACTTATTGTGAGTGAAAAAAGATTTGTGGGTGTGGGGAATTTTGTTTAATTTTGCAGTCGGGATGGGATTTGCGTAGTGCGTAGTGCGATTTGCGTGGTGCATGGAGCGTGATGGAATTTGGGATTATATTTTGAATATGACAAATCTTTAAGATATGGACAAGAAAGCTCTTTTGATTATCCTTGACGGATATGGTATCGGCGATCATCAGAAGGATGACGCTATCTTTAACACTCCTACTCCTTTTATCGATAGCCTGGTGGCTGAGTATCCTAATTCACAACTTCAGGCTTCAGGCGAGAACGTAGGTCTGCCCGACGGTCAGATGGGTAACTCGGAGGTGGGTCACCTCAATATCGGCGCCGGCCGCGTGGTTTACCAGGACTTGGTGAAGATCAACCGTGCTATCGCTGACGGAAGTTTTATGGAAAATCCGGAGATCAAGAGTGCTTTCGGATATGCCCAGAAGACGGGTATGCCAATCCATTTCATGGGTCTGACGTCTGCCGGCGGTGTGCATTCAAGCCTCGACCATCTCTTTGCTCTCTGCGACACTGCGAAGGCTTACGGACTTGACAAGGTGTATATCCACGCTTTCATGGATGGCCGTGACACTGACCCGAAGAGTGGTGCCGGATATCTGAAGGAGGTGGAGGAGCATTGCGCCAAGAGCGCCGGCACGATCGCCACTGTCATCGGCCGCTATTATGCTATGGACCGTGACAAGAACTGGGATCGCGTGAAGGAGGCTTACAATCTTCTTATATATGGCGCAGGAAAGGAAAGCTCCGACGTGGTGAAGGCTGTGGAGGATTACTATGCAGAGGGAATCACCGATGAGTTTATGAAGCCGATCGTCAACGACAAGGTGGATGGCCGCATCGGTGCAGGCCACGTCGTGATCTTCTTTAACTACCGCAACGACCGCGCCAAAGAGCTCACTACAGTGCTGACTCAGCATCCGGAGGCAGGAATGAACCCGATTCCGGACCTGCAGTATTATTGCATGACTCCCTACGACAGCAGTTTTACAGGCGTGCATATCCTCTTCCCGAAGGAAGATGTGGCAAACACTCTTGCAGAATATCTCTCAGCCAAGCAGCTCAAGCAGCTCCACATTGCTGAGACCGAGAAATATGCTCACGTGACATTCTTCTTCAATGGGGGTCGTGAGGCTCCGTTTGATGGCGAGGATCGTGTGCTGGTGCCTTCGCCGAAGGTTGCAACCTACGACCTGAAGCCTGAGATGTCGGCACCGGAGGTGACTGAGAAACTTGTGGAGGCTATCGACAGCGAGAAATATGAGTTTATCGTGGTGAACTTCGCGAATGGCGATATGGTGGGGCATACGGGTGTATATCCTGCTATCCAGAAGGCTGTTGAGACTCTTGATGAGTGCGTGAAGAAGGTGATCACTGCTGCTCTTGCACACGGATATGAGAGCATCATCATCGCTGACCATGGCAACGCCGACCATGCTCTGAATGAGGATGGGACTCCGAATACGGCACATTCGCTCAATCCGGTGCCTTTCATCTATGTCGGCAATAAGGATGCTAAGGTGAAGAATGGCAGATTGGCTGACGTGGCTCCTTCGTTGCTTCATATCCTTGGGCTTCCGCAGCCTTCGGA
>CAYNPB010000142.1:0-6925 GCA_964399005.1 uncultured Sangeribacter sp. | reverse complement strand
TCGTAACCGAGAATAGCCGCGCTATACAGGTAGAAATCGGCGATGAAAAGGGCGGTGTATTCTTTACCACAAACCCGGTAGAAATCGAAAACAGCGTTAATGATACATTCGACCACCTGTTACGAAGTCAAGCGACCATAAGGCTTTTAGTACGCGATTTTATACCGGACTTTTTTTGCGCCTCATGTATGGACGCGGTAGTTAATATTTTCAAGGGCGATAAATGTATTTTCGCAGGATTTATCGAGCCGCAAACATACTCGCAGGGCTATAACGAAGTTTACGACGAGTTAGAATTATCCTGTATCGACGCACTTTCTGCGCTGCAATACTCCAAATATCGTAATATCGGCAAATCGGGCGTATCGTATGACGAAATCAAGGCTAATGCCGGGCAGCTCAGTTTTAGTGAGATTATGCGCAATATCCTTAACGGTGTGTGCGCCTCTATCGACATTACCGGAACCGGCGGCACACAATATTATTACGACGGAAGCAAGGCGCTGACCGTAGATGAATTGCGATACGGGATTTTTTCACAGCTGGCTATATCAGAACTTCTATTTTTAGGCAATGAGGAGGACGACGTGTGGCCGCTGGACGAGGTATTGGAATCAATGCTCAAATACCTCAATTTACATATCGTTCAGGACGGTTTGCAATTCTATATTTTTTCATGGGAAAGCGTAAAAAGCCCCGATACGATTTATTGGCGTGACCTAATAACGAATTTGGTAAAAGTCAAATCAAAAAAGACCATTTCATTTGACACGCAGAATGTCGCCGCCGCAGACAATACTATAAGCATCGGCGAGGTGTTTAATCAAATATTACTTACCTGCAAAGTCGAAAGCATTGAAAGCATTATCGAGAGCCCGTTAGATAGTGACGCTTTAGTATCGCCCTACTCTAACAAGCAAAAATATCTCACCGAATATTCATCGGACGGAGAGGGCGAAAGGGCCTATAATGCGTTTTTCAATATGTGCCACGATAAAAATACTGACTACGCCGACGGCACAATTACAGATTGGTATCTGCAAGTAAAAAATAATCCGTCGTGGATTTTTCCGGAAGTCGGAACCGGCGCAAATCTGGTCGACAAGTATTGCCAGGACAATACCAACCAGCAGCAATTACCCAACCGCATGTCGGTAGCGCCGTGCGCCGCAATCGTATCGTTAGGCAAGGTAGTAACCAATACCGACCATAAGGATAACGCCCCGGTGTCAAAAATAGACATGGACGATTATCTGGTAGTCAGTGTAAACGGCAACGGCTTCGATGATGAACAGAAAACCTACCCTACTGAAAACAGTCTCAGGGATAGCGCGCCGTGCGCAGTGTATAATGGCAGCGCGTCGGGCGGCGTCTATTCGCCCGCTGACGCCGGAGCCACTAACTACATCGTGTTATCCGGCAAAATAGTACTAAACCCCATTATGGCATTTACCGGTGACTATAAAACGCTCCATAATGCGAGCACGTGGGACGCAGGCAGCGTACCGGTATGGCATAAGACCGTGCCAAGCCGAACAAATGGCGACGGCCGGTATTACACTCAAAAATACTATAAAGCTGACACCCCGTTTGATGCCCCGGTTTGGGACGAATCCACCGCCCGCGGATTAGTACCATTTACCGAGACTGGCCCGCAGCAATACGAATTTAAATACAGTGCTGTCGGTGATAGCACCGATAAAATCTCTAAAGTTTCGGTGCTGGCGTGCATGCTCATTATCGGCGATAAGTGCGTAGTCGAGACCGGGATGGACGGACGCATATCCGATTTTGTCTGGCGCAAGTACAGGACACGCGAAGAGTGCGCCAGCGACGATGAGTATTACCAGCAATGTTTTACAATCGGCTTCGACCCCAAAATAGGCGATAAGCTGATAGGCACCGAGTTTGACCTACAAAATAATATCGACTATACGGTGGGTATTGACGCAGAGGGTATAGCCATACCTATACGCAAAAGCGATAAACTCAGTGGCCCTGTCAAATTTATGATTTTGGGCCCTGTCAATTCGATGTGGGGTGAAATCACCCGGAGACACCGGACATGGTTCCGACGTGAAAAATGGGGCGCCGCACTTGTCCCGTTAATGGCCCATGTGAGCAGCATTTTTGTGAAATCCTTTGAGGTTAAAATTTACAGCGACAACGGGCTGATAAATAACGCCGGCGATAACGATATTATCTACATGAGCGACACCGATGAGGCTTTTGTTAATCGCAAAGATGGAATAGAATTTAAGATTAGCAGCGCGCTGACACTCGCCGAATGTCGGCAGTTGGGTGTTTCGGATGCAGTCAAATTGTCAACTCCATTAGACCTAACAACCGGTACCGGCCTACTGTCAATTTACGACTATAACAAACAGCAACAGGCCAAGCCGGAGCAGCTTTATGTCGATAGCTACTACACCGAATATCACAAGCCGCGCATACTTATGACGCAAAAGCTGGACGATCGCGACGAAATCATATCGCTATTCAACTTCTACAAACACCCGGCTATGGCTAATAAGACTTTCTATGTGCAGGGTATTAGTCGAAATCTGATAGAGGGCTACGCTGAATTAACCATTAAAGAAAAGGAGGTATAACATGATAAACGTTAAGATTATCAAGAAACCGAAAGGAACAGCCGCCAGCGGTATTATTACAGCCGGCGCGCCGTCCACCTCTAATTTATACAATTTAATCGCGGCTAAACTCGATAGGTCAGAGTTCGACGAGTTGTTTGAAAAAATCACTTTGCCGTCCGGCAGGGTGGCTATCCGTGCGAAGTATGGCCTTTACTCGGAGGAGTTTATGTCCGTTTTGGGCGCTAATCCTGACGCGGGGGACGGGACGCTGACGGCGGGGGCTACGACGCTGGGCGGCCTGACGAATGTCGTTGCGGCTGCGGATGAGGTGCAGGGGGCGGATAGGATTCTGGTTAGGGAGATGGGGGCGAGCGGATGGACGCTCAAGAATCTGTCGGATGTGGTGGGGCTGAATACGGCGGCACTGCAGCAGTATTTGACGGTGAACAATTACGCTAAGATGGGGGATATTCCCTCGCTGGCGGGGTATGCTACTGAACAGTGGGTGGGTCAGCAGGGTTTTGCCACGGAGTCGTGGGTGAATGGCCGTGGGTTCCTTACTGAGCATCAATCGCTCGACGCTTATCTGACGAAGACGGAAGCGGCCTCTACGTATCAGCCTATCGGGGATTATGCGATGGCTTCGGCGCTGAACTCTGCCGTGAGCTCGCTGACTACGGCTATCGGCGGGAAACTCGACGCGGCCAAGTTTGACGAGTTGTTTGAAAAGGTTACGCTGGCTTCGGGTAAGGTGGCTATCAAGGCTAAGTATGGTCTTTACAGCGAGGCTTTCATGTCGGTGTTGGGTGTAAATCCGGATGCCGGCGATGGTACCGTTGTGGGTGGTGGCGTGGATTTGGATGCGGTGCAATCATACCTCACCCAGCAGGGCTACGCAACTGAGGCGTGGGTCAACTCGCAGGGATTTCTAAAGTCGGTTAGCGGCTTTCTGCCTCTGACGGGCGGAGAGCTTAGCGGGCGGCTGTCTATCATCACGGGTCAAAACGAGTGTGGCATCCGCTTCGGGGGGAATACTGCCGCGGATGATTTCGTTGGACGCTTCGGCACTTACATGAGTCTTTACAACCACATCGGCAATGCGGAGATAAAGCTATATGATAACAAGACGGTGGCTATCACGGGCAGCTCGCTGACGTTCAACGGCACACCGGTGCTTACCGCGCATCAGTCGCTCGATAACTACGTTGACAAAACCTCTGCTGAGGACGTAGGCGGTGTTAAGACGTTCACGGCTAACGTTACCAACATCACGAGGCGATTGTGCGTTAATGGTGATACAACGGAATATGCTGCTTATCCCGAAGTGATGCTGCATATTCCTAACACTGATTGGGCTAAATTCAAGTTGGCCCAGAATGGAGTAGTGCATTTACTTCGTGGTGGCGATACTAATTGGACGCAATACACCACACTTAAGGCATCATCATTCGTCCGTAATGGCGGCACCTCGTCGCAGTTCCTAAAGGCTGACGGCAGCGTGGATGGTACAACTTATGTAAGTGGCAACTATGTGATTTGTGATTACGGCACACCAACTCTCAAATGGGAGTGGGGCGGCAACCTCACTCACGTAGTCGGCTTCGAGAGCTCCAATGCCAATACATTGAGAGTCTACAGCGGTGCATCGATACGCGCTTTTGCTAATGCGGTCAACAAGGCGGGCGACACGATGACGGGGGCTTTGACAGTACCTAAACTAAATGTGCTGGGTACAGCAAATTCAAGTGCCTACATTACGGCGGATAGCGCAGAAAATCTATATATCAACATCGCGGGAAAGTCGCTGTTAGTAGTAAATAATGAACCGGCAATTCGTGCGGCCTTAGGGCTATCCGGATTAGTCTCGCTCGGCACTTCCGCGGTGCGGTGGGCCAACGTCTACGCCAACACCATCAACGTCAGCTCCACCGCGCTTGTCAGCAACCTCAATGCGGATTTGCTCGATGGCTGCCACGGTAGCGACTTTGTAAGGAGATACACCTCATTAGCCACGGCCGGAGCAACCGTATCGTGGGAAGATTGGCTAAAGGCTAACGGTAGTAATGTCGGGCTTTACACCCGCGGCTCATGGTCGTGGGCGCAGGGAGCCATCATTAATATTGGCTCGTGGGCAGTCAACACCGAGAGTTATGCCGCACTCGTCTATCGACAAGGCTATCTTAATGGCTCGTGGGCTATGTCGGCCGCTATGTTTCTGCCTGCCTATGGTACAGAAAAGTATATTTATCTCGTAAGAGCCAACACTGAAGCTACGGCAGGTACGCTCACGAACAAGTCAGCACTTCGGTTTGCTGATTATGATACGGTGCTCGCATCGAACGTCGCTTCGGCGACTAAGCTCCAGACGGCAAAGAAAATCTACGGCGTGGACTTCGATGGCACAGGGCATGTCAATGGCGCTTTTCATTGGATGGGCTCGGATGCGACACTGAGAATTTACGAAATTGCCTCTACCGTAAATTCATCTTTCGGTAATGAGACTATCGGAATTCAATCATGCTTCGATGGAGAAGATGGCCTGACGAGCGCTTTCCCGTCTACATGGGCGAACCGATGCCTTATCGCTTTACAGCCGCGCGGTGGCCGTGTAGCCATCGGTCAGACGTCGGCGGCCTATCCTCTCGACGTAAACGGCGACATCCAGGCTAAAGGCTGGGTGCGCACCACGGGCGATAACGGGTGGTACAATCAGACGCATGGTGGCGGGTGGCACATGTCGGACGGCTATTGGGTTCGTGCATGGGCAAAGCCTGTAAAAATTGGTTATGTTCAAAATGTAGGAGCCAACAGTTTTGGCGTAGGCCTTTGTGTGGAAAACGCAAACAACACCTCAGTGGAGGTTGTCGGCGGAGATTACACGATGGGCCTCGGATGTCACAAAAACGGCGAGTGGTGCTGGTGGAGAGGGACAGCGTCGGGCAAAAGCTACGTCATGCAGTATAACGGCTCGCTATGGAATTTCACCGGAGAGATTAAGGCGAGCACTGGCGTTTACTCCGACGGCTACATGAGCTGTCTGGGCCAAAACACGGGCTCGGACGCGCGCCTTAAAAGTCACTTTAGGCCATTAACCCTGCCGATTGAGACTATCATCAATGCGCCGTGTGGCGCTTTCGTGTGGAATGAAAAGGCCGGAGAGGTCATGTGTGGCCGTCGAGCCGTCGGAACTATCGCCCAATACTGGCTCGACCCTCTCCCGGCGGTTGTCGGAACGATGCCTACGGGCTACTACAGCATGGACTACGATGGGCTTGACTGGGTAGCCGTTCACTCGGTGGCTCAATTCGCCTACAACGGCATCGCCAACCACGAACGGCGATTGCGCGCCGTCGAAGATGCTCTGAAGGAAAACGGCATGCTAAGGAAAGAGAACAGCAAGCTTAGAAAAGAGAATGACGATTTGAAAAAATATATAGCAAAACTGGAAGGGAGGAACGTTGCATGAGCGTAGTAAATAATATCCTTGTGGGGCCAATAAACGTAGTCGAGGCGTATAACTACGTCGGGCTGGTAGCGACAAATAACGTCTACGATATTTATACGCTGCTGATGAGCGGCTTAATCAATAAGTGGGCGAAGTGCAAGCCAATTCGCTACGACAAATGGAGCGCCCTGACCGACATCGAACGTGCCGGTACCGTCAACGACCGTGCAAGCGGAATATTTTATGGGCTGAAGCTCGCGAACGTCGGCGGCCGCATCGAAACGATGCACGAAGCGACGTTTGAGTATCAGAGGCTGCGCCCGGGAGTGGATATTGGCCGTCTCACAGACCTCAACGGCTACGACAAGAACGCCAAGCCTAACCCGCTGGGCGAGCTTCCGGAAGTTATCTATCTCGATATTGATTACTCTTCAGGAGTTGTCGATCTTTTTTACGACACTTACAATACTACCGGCGTAAACTTATCTGACGTGATTTCATCCATGAGCTCGTCGGGTAGTGATTTCAAAAATTTCTATCCATGCGTGCTTGTCACCATCGACAACAAAAAGTACGTCCGTGCGCTCTGGAATATGGCGTATGACTTGCAAAATCTCGACAACAACGGCACTAAGTATCGAGGTTACACGACTTTTTACCACAATAATACGTGGGCTCGCCAGTGGGCGCTGCTGACGGACGGATTACCGGGAGCGGCCGAGGGTAAGTCAATCACCACGACGGTATTTTTCCAGAAGTCAATCGGCGTGGGTAATGGCGGCGTTGCCGGAGATCCGGACTTCCGAGAGTGGAAACAAGTAAACAGCCTCATCGTGATGAATACGGGCTATGCGTGTCCGGAAGCAGTAGCAAAGACTATTCAGCT
>CAYNPB010000141.1:0-6932 GCA_964399005.1 uncultured Sangeribacter sp. | reverse complement strand
TTAGTAGGAGTGGGGGTCGGAGTCGATGTCTTGGGGGGTCATTGGGGTGGCGTTCATTTTGCTCCAGACGTACCAGATGTAGAGGATTACTACCGGAACCAAGAGACTAACCCACGACATTACTGTCAGTGTGAACTGCGTACTGCTGCTATTGGCAATGGTGAGCGAGGATTGGGGATCGGTCAGCGACGGCATGTAGCAGGTGTTGTTGTAGGCAAGATCGCAAAGTAGGCTGACGATGGTGATGATTGTGCCGCAGCCGGTCCACCAGATGCCACCACGATATTCCGGCTTGAATGCTGTCAGACCAAAACCAATCAGCACCAAGACAACTCCAATTAGCAGAAATGCAAGTATCCACCACATCTCAATCAGATTAATTGCATATTTGTATGCAACAGCCACTACGCTTCCATCAGGCTCCACAGTGTAGCCATCAGATGTGAGGATGACTGCTACGAGAGCAAGGAACAGCACCACGAAGATAAGGCCATTGACGATAGCTTTCATTCTGACTGCTTGGAAGAATTTCGGACCATCATCGATAGAGTTCATCAGATAAAGAGCTGCATTCATGCGGGCGAGGAAGAAGAGAGTGAAACCGACAAGAAGATTCTTCCAGCTTGCGATTGCTTCCAGACCATGAGAGGGAGCCCAGACTGAAATGACCGGGGCATTGCCGTCGAGGATATTGCCACGTGTTACACTGAATTCTCCACCAAAGAAAAGTATGCCTACAGCCACCCCGATAAGCACACAACCCACTACCCCATTAATCAGTAGGAATGCATCATAGGTGCGAGTGCCATAGAGGTTGCCTGATTTACGACGGAATTCATAGCTTACAGCCTGGAGCACAAAGCTGAAGAGGATTGCCATCCAAAGCCAATAGGCTCCACCGAAGGAAGTGGAATAAAACAGAGGGAAGGAAGCGAAGAATGCACCGCCAAACACTACGAGAGTGGTGAAGGTAAGTTCCCATTTGCGTCCAAGAGAATTGACAATAAGGTTTTTCGCTATCGAACCGCGAGTCTCGAGCAAAAGGCTCTGCCCACCCTGTACGAAAAGCATGAAAACGAGGACTCCACCGAGCACAGCGATGAGAAGCCACCAATATATTTGTAAGATTTCCATTGTTCTAAGATTTAAGAGTCAAAAATTAAGAGTCAAGGGTCAAGAACCAAGAGTCAGGGTCAAGAACCAAGAGTCAAGAGTCAAGTGTTTTATTCGGTGATTTCTTTGTTGGAGCCTTTTTTGACTTCATTGACCATGATTGAGATCTCGGCTGCGATAAGGGCTGCAAAGACGATGGCAAAGAGCCAGAAAGTGAGCTGGACAGATTCAGCAGTCACCGCTGAGACGGCTGCCTGAACCGGGAGAATATCCTGAATGGTCCAAGGTTGACGACCTACTTCCGCAACTATCCAACCTGCTTCGCTACAGATCCAAACCACCGGGATACTGAGCACACCAATCCAACGTGCGAGACGAGTATCAAACCATGTTGGTTTCTTATAGACTACAAAGAGAGCAACAATGAGGAATAGAAGCAGATAGCCACCTGCTATCACCATTATATGGAAAGAATAGAAAGTGAGTGCTACCGGGGGAACTGCATCTTGCGGAGATTTGAAATAGCCGTAACCAAAGTATTGATAATTGGCTTTGATCTTGGCGAGCGCAGCATTAAGAGCAGCTTCATCGCCGGCCTTACGAGCTGCTTCATAGTCGCGAAGCGCCTGCTGAGCCGCCTTGCCGATCTCGATTCTTTCGGCATAGCTTACGGTATTGATTGTGTCGCCTTGCGGAGTCAGAGCGATACCATCGATTAGGTCGTCGATACCGGCCACGAAACTATCTGCATCATGGTTTGCAAGTATAGATAGACCTTTAGGAATGGCAATCTTATACTTGACATCCCTCTCTTTTTCATCTACTATACCGATGCCGATAAGCTCCTGCCCTACCTCACCGCGATAGAGACCTTCCATAGCGGCAAGCTTCATAGGCTGTACGCGAGCTACCTCGACAGCAGAACCGTCGCCGGTCCACATAGTGAATATCATGCCTATGAGCCCTATCCAACCGGAAACCTTGACAGAATCTTTAGCCATCTGAAGGTTTTTACCCTTGGCAGCGATGATGCAGCTTACACCAATCACGAAAACTGATGCAAGGACCCAACCGCTTGTCACAGCATGGAAGAACTTATTGATAGCTACCGGAGAAGTAGCGACAGCTATGAAGTCAGACATCACATTGCGCATCTGAGCCGGGTCAAACTCCATACCTACGGGATATTGCATCCAGGCGTTTGCCACAAGAATCCAGAGAGCGGAAAGCGACACGCCGATTGCCACGAGCCAAGTGGAAGCGAGGTGGAAAGCGGGAGAAACCTTCTTCCAACCGAAGAACATCACTGCGAAGAATGTAGCTTCCATAAAGAAGGCAAGTAGACCTTCAATGGCAAGTGGAGCACCAAATATATCGCCGACAAACCAGCTATAGTTTGACCAGTTAGTACCGAACTCAAACTCGAGGATAATGCCTGTGGCTACTCCGATAGCAAAATTGATGGCGAAAAGAGTCATCCAGAACTTGGTGGTCTTAAGCCATTTTTCGGATTTAGTGCGGTGATAGATCGTCTCCATAACGGCGACGATAAGGCTTATTCCGATCGTAAGGGGAACGAACAGCCAGTGGACTATGGCGGTCAAAGCGAACTGAAGTCGCGACCAGTCGACTACTTGAATTAAATCTTCCATGGGGTATTGGTTTTTTAAAGTTTTGCGTAGTTCGTATCGCGCAATGCGACTTATTTAGCGGGATGTGAGTTCGGTAGCTACGGCACGGGCGCGGTCGTCGTCGTTGTCGTAGTTTTCCTTCAGGAGATTGGGGAAGAAGAAGAGTTTGAAAACGAAGAAGAGGATTATCACCTTTATGAAGATGATGGCCCAAAGTTTCTTGCCGACGGTCATACTTTTGAAACCGTCGGCGTAGAAATTGTATATCTCCTTTGGGTTTATCATAGGTGTCAGGGGTAAGGTGTCAGGGGTAAGGTGTCAGGTGTCAGGTGTCAGTGTTCATTTGGTGTCTTTGGTGGCGCCCTTTACTTGGAGGGCAGCATAGGCACGGGCAGCCTTGTCGCGGGCTTCTTCTACTGACGCACCACGGGCGAGGATGACACCCATGCGGCGATGATTATGCACTTCGGGTTTGCCAAAGATGCGAAGTTGAGTGCCGGGTTCGGCGAGCACCTCCTCGAGGTTGTCAAACTCTACGCAATCAGTGTCGCCTTCCACCACGATTGCTCTTGAAGCAGATGGGCCATAAAAGTCAATAGCGGGGACAGGAAGTCCGAGAACAGCGCGAGCATGAAGTGCAAATTCCGACATATCTTGTGATATCATAGTCACCATACCGGTGTCGTGCGGACGCGGAGAAACTTCGCTGAAAATGACGTCATCACCCTTGATGAAAAGTTCGACACCAAAGATGCCATAGCCTCCGAGAGCATCAGTGACCTTCTTGGCTATTTCGCGTGCCGACTCGAGTGCTTTTTCCGACATTGGCTGTGGTTGCCAAGAATAGCGGTAGTCGCCATCTATCTGGATATGACCGACTGGTTGGCAGAAGACAGTGCCCGAGACAGTGCGGACTGTAAGGAGTGTGATTTCATAGTCAAAATCGATGAATCCTTCCACGATGACACGTCCGGCGCCGGCGCGACCACCTTCCTGAGCTTCTTTCCAAGCATGGTCGATCTGATCCGGATGCTTGACTACGCTCTGGCCATGACCCGAGGAGCTCATGATTGGTTTTACCACGCATGGGATGCCGATTTCCTGGATCGCTTCGTCAAACTCTTCGCGCGTAGAGGCGAAGCGGTAGGGAGATGTCGGAATGCCGAGTTCTTCATGAGCGAGACGGCGGATTCCCTCACGGTTCATGGTGAGCCAAGCCGCCCGGGCAGTAGGAGTCACGTTGAAGCCTTCCTTTTCCAGCTCCACGAGAGTTGGAGTGGCAATAGCCTCGATCTCCGGAATAATATGATCCGGACGCTCAAGTTCGACAATGCGACGAAGTTCGTCGCCATCGAGCATATTGAATACATAGCTTTTATGAGCTACCTGCATAGCAGGAGCGTTGGGATATTTGTCGCAGGCTATGACTTCCACGCCAAAGCGTTGAAGTTCGAGAGCCACTTCTTTGCCAAGTTCACCACTACCGAGGAGCATCGCCTTGCGCCCCTTGGGAGTCATTACACTTCCTATCTTTGCCATTTTTTGTCAAATTTTAACTTTATAGTGCAAAGATAGTGAAAATAATTTAGAAATTTGAATTATTTTTATTTGAATTTTGAATTTTGAATTTTGAATTTTGAATTTGAATCGAGCCGAAGGCTCTCACACCTGAACAAACAGGGCTGTTGGTAGGGCTTCGCGAGGCTTAAGGGCGCGCACGGAGTGCGCTTGCTACTCAATTTGCTTTGGAATGGGTTTTAGTGTGAGCAATGTTGAGGGGAAAATTGTTATAGTGGAAATGATTAACTTAAAAAACGATAATACTATGAAAATATCTGATCGAATCAAGCACTTCTTTCATGTAGTGTCGAATGTTAGGCCGGTCGTATGGATAGGGTCTTACATTGCTCTTATGCCTATTTTTGCACTTATATATTGGGCGTTGCCGGATGGACAATTCCGTATTCCTGATGGAGCGGGGGTAGACTTTGGGTCGTGGCTATATTATAGCATCGTGACGATCACCACTCTTGGATTTGGTGATTATACGCCGGCGCATGGCATGGCACAGTGTGTGACAGCCATAGAGGTCATGTGCGGATTGACGATCCTTGGATTCTTCCTCAATGCCGTAGGGTCGATGAAGTCGGAAATTGATGTGACTTCTGAGATTGAGAAGCAACGCCAGCTTCATTCCGCGCAGGAGAAGGATAAGCTGAAAAAGGTAAGTCCTCTTCTTTTGAAGCGACTCAATACTTTTATCTTCCATTGCGAGAACAATGCATCGCAGAGCCAGTTGACAAGGTCGGCATTTAATATTGCACTTGCATTAGACTCGCTGCAGACAAGAGTGGATCTGACAGAATGGCCGGAGCTTTTGGAGAATTGCTTTACCCTCGTAGCCGATTGCCAGCTTTTCACTGATGAGAAGGACATAGATAAAGATATAGAAAATGCTGAGACGCCGGCTTCATTTACGGCATCTGCTTCAGCTACTGCCCGACGAATCCAGACCCTACTGACGGAAATTACGGCATAAGCCCCGGGCTTAAGAACCTATCGCATAAAATTTGAGATTGGCATAAGTCCTCGCCCCCTATAGGGCGAGGGCTTTTTTCATGGCTCCGGGGGATATTACTCCTTGGAGGACGGTAGAGTCGTCGAAGAGCATGTAGGGGATGAGATCGAAGTCGGGACGATTGTCGATTTCTTGCTCTTCGGCTTTTACCTGGTCTCCGTATTCATCGCTTCCAAGCAGGGCTTTTACGCCCTCAGAGTCTAATCCACACTTCTCAGCTATGGAAAGAAGCACGGAGTGATCGGAGAGTCGCAGATTTTCAATGAAATTTGCGTGAAACAATGCAAAATTGAGTTTGACTGCGATTTCTTGGGATGCCTTCGCCTGTGCGTATTCCATAAGACGGTGGGCATCGAAAGTACTGCAGACAGGAGTGGTAGCGAGTTTGTAGTCAAGGCCAACACGGGCAGCCATCGCGGTAATCCTTTCCATAAGATGCGTCGACTGCTCTTCGGTGTATTCATGACCGGACATGAAATGCTGGAGCATTGTCTCCTTAGGGATGACCGGAGCGTTGGGATCAAGCTGATAAGAAAGGAATTGGATTTGTACTTTATCGGTAAGGCCTTGCTTATCGATAATATCAAATAATTGCTTTTCGCCTATGTAGGAGTAAGGGCAGGCGAAATCGGCCCAGATTTTGATTTTCATAGTATTATATTTATTAGTGTTTTAATGGCGGAAAGAGAGGGATTCGAACCCTCGGTACCCGTAAGAGTACAACGGTTTTCGAGACCGTCCCGATCGGCCACTCCGGCATCTTTCCTTTTGTTGGTGCAAATTTAGGGATTTTTTTTTAGATGACAAAATATTTTTTCATAAATCGGCTTTTGGGCTTCGAGAGAGTCTGGGACGCGCGCGGAGCGCGCTTACTACTCAATTTGCTTTGGGGATAAAAATAAGCTCCTCGTGTGGTGGGGAGCTTAGATTTTAGAGAGATTTGGGTATGGATTATTTGGAGGAGCGGGATGTGGTGAATGTCAGAGATGCTTCACCAAGTTGCGCTCCGTTGGGGAGGTCGTCGGCACTTTCCACAACCTTGATTGGGACTCTTAACGAACAATATGAAAGAGACTTGTCGGTTTCGAGAAGAGTAGCATCAAGTCCGAGGATATTGTTGCCTGCTTCATCCACGTTGATCTCCAAGGGGTACTGACCAAAAGTGAGACCCGGAGCGGGGAGACCATTCCAAAAATACCTTACGTTGGCGATTGCGGACTGATTGCTGCTATCTACAGATTTGGTAGTGATACCTGTGATGGAGAAAGCATCATCCTGCACTGCGTATACAATACCATCGTCAACAACAGCGTTATCGAACGAGATAGTTATGTCAACGTTCGGGAGATCTTTGTCATCAGAACAAGATGAAATCATCATTGCGAATGGGATGACAAGAAGGAGATAAAATAGTTTTTTCATGTCTGTTTTTTTCTTGTGTGTTTTGGTTTGTGTTTGCATTAGTTATGCATTAGTTTTGTCATCAATAAAACATTTGAGGGGTGATTAAAGTTGGAGGATTGGAGGGAATTTATTAATTTTGTGGGATTTTTTGGGGATTCTTGATCGAGCCGAAGGCTCTCACACCTAAACAAACAGGGCTTTTTGGG
>CAYNPB010000140.1:0-6948 GCA_964399005.1 uncultured Sangeribacter sp. | reverse complement strand
CCAATGCTGGACCTCGAATTTGATTAACATTTTTTAAGAGACACTAGTGATTATAGGTTTAGTTATTAGGTAAAGGCTGTGGGCTGGGATGCGCGATGCATGTCAGCCACTTTCTTTTTTTTATCTCTATATATACGCCGGAGTCGCATACATCTCCTTATAATATATTCGGAACATGAATATTAATAAAATATATTCAGAGTATACGTTGAATTCCATATGGTGTTGCGTAATATGTTATTATTCAAATGCTTCTGTTTTTGATGTTACGAATTCTAATATATTTGATACGCATTGCGTATGTTTTGATACGAATAGTGACAGAATTGAAAACATTGACAAACTATATTTTGGAGAAGATTATTAAATTTGCAATCGTTAACAACAATACAACAACATGATGAAACTGACACATATCGCAATCGCCTTAGGTTGCTTCGCCCTGCTCCCGGCTTGCTCATCGAAGAAGTCGGGTATCGCTCCGCAAAGTTCGGTGGCGATTTTCGACTCGTTCAGCTATGAGGGAGATGATGATTTTTATAAGGCAAATCCTCTCCCTGATGAGAGTTCCTACTATAATCCGGTGCTTGCCGGATGGTATTCGGATCCCTCTCTCTGCACTAATGGGAAAGGGGATTACTTTCTGGTCACTTCTACCTTCACGTTCTTCCCCGGTGTCCCGATCTTTCATAGTCGTGACCTGGTAAATTGGGAGCAGATAGGGCACGTGCTCACGCGTGAGTCGCAGCTCGTAAATATGGAAAAGCAGCATGTCAGTGGCGGAATTTTCGCCCCCGATATTGCATACAATCCCGCTAATGAGACTTACTATATGGTGACCACCAATGTGGGAGCAGGCAATTTTTTCGTGAAGACAAAAGATCCTTATGGAGAGTGGAGCGATCCGATTATGCTTCCGGAGGTGGCAGGGATCGACCCTGCTTTCTTCTTTGACGAGGATGGAAAGGCATACATTGTCAATAATGATGATGCCCCCGATGGAAAGCCGGAATATGACGGACATCGCACCATCCGCGTCGTGGAGTTTGATACGGACGCTGATAAGTGTGTCGGTGAGCGTCGTATAGTGGTCAATAAGGGATGCCGTCCGGAGGAAAAACCTATCTGGTGTGAAGGTCCGCATATATATAAGGAAGGGGGCACCTACTATCTTATGACTGCCGAGGGTGGCACAAGCGTGGGCCATAGCGAGGTTATTTATAAAGGACCCACTCCTTTTGGTCCTTTCATGCCATGGGAAGCTAATCCGATTCTAACTCAGCGCACTCTTGATCCTTCAAGAGAGAATCCCGTCACATGTGCCGGACATGCTGATATGGTGAAGACTCCTGATGGTGACTGGTGGGGAGTATTTCTCGCTTGTCGCCCTGTAGAGGGTAATATGGAGAATCTCGGTCGTGAGACTTTCCTCCTTCCGGTAAAGTGGACTCCTGATGGATGGCCTCGTTTTGTAGAAAATGGTCAGACTGTGCCTCTTATGGGTAGCAAGAAGGGGGTGACGAGGACAGATAAGTTGACCTTCGGCAATTTCAGCCGGAAAGACGAGTTCAACGACTCCACTCTTGATAATGAATGGATGACTCTCCGTGGTCCGGCGGCTCAATACTACTCTCTCTCCGACAATCCGGGACATCTTACTGTGAAATGCGCTGATGTGAAGTCGTGTGAGAAAGCTGTGCTCCCTTATGTGTGCAGGCGTCTGAATCATCACAACTTCAATTGCAGCACACACATGACGTTTATTCCCGAATCGGATGGCCAGCTCGCGGGAATGCTGATCTTGAAAGATGAAACCCACCAATATCTTCTGGCCCGTACTAAATCAGGAGAGACTCACAAGATAGAAGTGAGAAAGATAGCCGAAGACGGTAGCCATACGATCGCGGAAATTCCGGTAGAGGCCGGTCTTTCCGATGTAGACTTTAAGATATCCGGCAACGGAACGAAATACGGATTCCATTATTCCACCGATGGCGGCAATAAATGGGAACTCCTTGCAGATGATGTCGATGCCGCCTTCACTTCTACAGCAGAAGCCGGAGGATTCACAGGCACTGTGGTCGGGCTCTACGCTTCCAATGCCGAGGCGATAGATTGATATCCTTTAACCCTTTCCTATTACCATTTCAACACAACCATGAAAACGCCAAAAACGCCAAAAACGATGAAAACGATGAAAACCCTGACAACAATACTCCTCGCATCAGCAGCAGCCGCAGCATTTGCAGAGAATCCTGCCGAAGGGATCACTGCCTCTACAAATGTGCCCGAAGCGGCTTATCCTTGTGTGGCTTCCGACTCTCGTGCCACTTTTAAAATCCTTGCTCCCGAAGCAAACGATGTCAAGGTCGATATCTGCAGCAAGAAGTATGATATGGTGAAAGATGAGAATGGAGTCTGGAGTGCTACCACTGACCCTCTCGTAGAAGGATTCCACTATTATTTCCTCATTATTGACGGCGTTTCAGTGATCGATCCGGCATCGGAGACTTTCTATGGGTGTGGCAAGGAATGTTCCGGCATTGAGATTCCAGAAAGCCCCGACGTTGCGTCCTACTATACATTCAATAAAGATGTGCCCCATGGCCAGGTGAGGGAATGCAAGTATTATTCTGATACTGAAGGGAAGCTGCGCCGCTGCTTTGTCTATACACCGGCTGAGTATGAATCTGATCCAAATGCCAAATATCCTGTGCTTTATCTTCAGCATGGGATGGGAGAAGACGAGACCGGATGGTCAAAGCAAGGCATGATGGCAAATATCCTTGATAATGCCATTGCTTCCGGCAAGGCTGTCCCTATGATTGTAGTGATGGATAATGGCAATTGCAGCCATATCTTCGGGTCGAGAAAGGGTGAGACTATGGATCAGTTTGGGGCCTCTTTCACGCCGGTTCTGATCAACGACCTGATTCCATTTGTAGAAAAGACGTTCCGTGTGAAGACCGACCGTGAAAATAGAGCTATGGCAGGACTCTCATGGGGAGGGAAGGAGACATTCGACATCACACTTGCCAACCTCGACAAATTCTCGCATATAGGAAGCTTCAGCGGAGCTCTTTTCTTCCTGCGGGGCGGACTCGAGAATGCTTATGGTGGAGTGTTCAAAGATCCGAAGGCCTTCAATGATAAGGTGAAGGTGCTTTTCCTCAGCATGGGCTCGGAAGAGAATTTCGGTGCTCCTGATATATGCAAGGCTTTGTCTGACGCCGGCATCAATAATGTCTACTATGAGTCGCCAGGAACTCATCATGAATGGCTCACATGGCGCCGCTCTCTCAATGAGTTCATTCCTCTTCTCTTTAAGTAATTTTGAATTTAGAATTGAAATATAGATTTTTTTGAACGATGAAGCGATATAACATAGTTATATTCATACTTACTCTACTGTGCCCTCTGGTGGTGTCGGCGTGGCCTGGTATGCCTATGCCTAAACTCCATGTAGAAGGGCGCTGGCTGATGGATGAGGATGGCAATAAAGTGAATCTGCATGGCTTTGGCCAGACTTATAGCCCATGGTTTAATGAGATGGGCACCAAATGGAGCAACTATAATGTCAACGCTTGTCTGAATTATAATAAAGACATTCTTGATGGAGTTATGGATCGTGCAGGCTGGAAGATGACCTATCTTCGTATGCACATGGATCCCTATTGGAGCAACACTCCCGGAATCCAGACCACAGGTGAAAACGATATATCTGCGTTTAGCTTCGAACGCTTTAAGAAGTATCTGGAATCAGTGTTTATTCCCATGGCTGAATACGCCATCTCAAAAGGACTCTATGTAGTGATGCGTCCGCCGGGTGTATGTCCGGAGAAGATTGAGGTGGGAGGCGCATATCACGATTATCTGAAGACAGTCTGGGGATATGTGGCTTCGCAGAAGCGACTGACGGATAACCCTTATGTAATGTTTGAGCTTGCCAACGAACCGGTGCAGATAAAAGGCACCGACGGGCAATATGGCTCAGGCACGGATGCTTGCAATAAGGCTCTTACACAGTTCTTTCAGGAGATAGTAGACATTATGCGCGAGGAAGGGTGCGAGAATATTCTTTGGGTACCAGGCACTTCCTATCAGTCGCAGTATGCAGGGTTTGCAAAGTATCCGATCAAAGGGAATAATATCGGTTACGCCATTCACGTCTATCCCGGCTGGTATGGAAGCGATGCTATAGAGCCAAGCCATGAGTTGGGCGGCAGCTATGGTGGAGGTTATGATGCGTTTGCTGCCGGATGGAAAAATCAGATAGAGCCTTGCGCTGCAATTGCTCCGATTCTTGTCACTGAAATGGACTGGATGCCTTCAAAATATCAGGCATCTTGGGGTAAAAGCATCACCGGTAAGATGCTCGGTTCCGGCTTTGGAGCCAACTTCAAACTGCTCGCCGATCGCACCGGCAATGTAGGCTGGATGCTATTCACCGGTCCTGAATTGCTCGCCAAATACGATGGCAAGGCTGGTGTGGACGGAAGTTACACCATGTATAATGATCCTGATGCCTGCATGTGGCCTGCCTACCATTGGTTTGAAGAGTATGCAGGTCTTGAAGTGCCCGAAGTGAAGAATGTGGATCTCTACTTCTCTCCAAGAGGTATTGATTCAGCAGATAAAAATGTGATTCTGACCGGCAGCTCCAAAGGAGCCGCTTTGATTGCTGACCGTGGAATAGGTGTCGATTTCAATATTAACGATAATATAGAAGTATCTATCTCAAATCCCGAAGTGTTGAGCTGGGATGGAAGTTCCTTTACTGCTCTCCGTCCCGGAGAGGCTACTTGCGAGATTGAATATTCTGTAGATGGCAAGAAAGAATCAAAGAGTTTCGATTTCGTATCCACTCCTTTCCCTCTTCTCAATGGCTATTTCAATCCGAGCATTTGGGAGAAGGGCACATTTAATGAGCAGACAGGTGAAATATCTACCGGCCAATACGGATTTGCCGGGTGGACATATGGCAGTGGTCTTGATCTTTCAGGCTATGACTATCTCATCTGCGAGGTAGAAAATCCGGGAGCAGGACTCTCATTGCGTCTTTTTGACAAGAACAATTATTGGACAGATCCTGCCATTTTCGATTTCGGGACATCTAAAAGAAAAGTAATCGACCTCAAGATAATGAAGTCGAACGAAAATCGGAGTGTAGACGCATCGCATCTCTACATCATAGGATTTTGGACAATGGGAGGACATTCTTTCAAAGTGCAGAGCATTTTCCCATCCAACGACCGCAATGCAACGTCAGTAGACGTCATCGACGCAGAGTCGGCTCCCTTCGTTGATGTCTTCAACCTCCAGGGTGTAGTGGTCCGCAGAAATGTTCCATCTTCTGAAGCCACTATTGGACTCCCCTCCGGAATCTACATCGTCGATGGCAAGAAAATAAAAATTTGAGTCTAAGCGAGCATATAAGAGAATATAAATATTAGTATGAAAATTCTAAGATCTTTATTATTGGCTCCGGCCCTGTTGGCTACAGCTGTCATTGCTTCTGCTCAGGACCCTAACTTCCATATATATCTTTGCTATGGGCAGTCAAACATGGAGGGAAATGCGCTCGTAGAGAATATTGATAAGACCGACATTCCAGAACGCTTCGTGATGATGCCGGCAGTAGATTACAATAATCCTAAGAGAGTGAAGGGAGAGTGGTGTGCCGCTATGCCTCCGTTATGCCGCGAGAATACCGGACTTACACCTGCCGACTGGTTTGGACGCACCATGGTGGAGAATCTGCCTGAAGATATCAAGATCGGTGTGATCAATGTAGCGGTGGGAGGAGCCCCAATCGAAGACCTTGACAAAGATCTCGATCCCGCTACGCTTTCATCGAAAGAGGGTTGGTATCAAAACTATATGAAAGTTTATGATAATTCCCCTTATAATCGGCTGCTTGAATGTGCGAAGAAGGCTCAAAAAGATGGAGTGATAAAAGGAATTTTGCTGCATCAGGGGGAATCTAACAATTGTCAGGATTCTTGGCGAGGAAAAGTTAAGAAAGTCTACGATGATCTTCTTTCCGACCTCGGTCTTGAACCCAACTCAATCCCGCTCCTCGTGGGAGAGACAGTTAGATCAGAGATGGGAGGATATTGCGGAGGCCATAATAGCGTGATCAGCGAGCTTCCAAAGACAATCCCATCGGCCAAGGTGGTCTCTTCAGCCAATTTGGAGCAGAAGGGTGATGGACTTCATTTCACAGCACATAGCTATAGAGTCTTGGGATGCCGCTACGCCACAGCAATGCTCGAGACCATGGGTATCACGGATCCGAAAGTGACGTATTCTGAGGCTATCCCCGAAGTGCCTCATCCGGATCCGGCTGAAGGAGATTTCGTGTTTGATCTCAGTGCATTCAATCCTTCATTCTTTGGCAATGGCACATTTGATCCGGAGACGGGAATTTTCGTAGGTGCACAGTGGGGAGCCGGCGGATGGGAATATACATCTTCAATCGACCTCTCCGGATATAAATATCTTGTGGCTGAACTGAATGAACCGGAGAAGAACTCTTTGCAGCTGCGTGTGTGGGACACTCCCGGATATTTTGACAAGTCATATGAAGGGAATTTTGGTGGCGCACCCATTTTGATCGCCGAACTTGACGGAATGATGAAGAATCTCGATTCCGGAATAGTCCCTCTCAATACTTCAAAAGTATATCGTGTCGGATTCTGGTGCCACGGTTTTGTCCCGATTCATATCAAGCATGTTTTTGCTACAAACAATGATCCGTATGATACATCCGTTTCGGCAGCTGAATCAAATCCCGTAGATTTTTCCGTCTACAATCTTCAGGGTATAAAAATTGCAGACTCCTTGTGCGAAGTTTCAACTCAAGGGATTTATATTTACAATGGAAAGAAAATAAAGAAATAAAATATAAGAAAAATTATCATGAAAGGATTGAAATCGATAATGTTA
>CAYNPB010000139.1:0-6973 GCA_964399005.1 uncultured Sangeribacter sp. | reverse complement strand
ACTGGAGCGGTATCACTCCCGCCATCTCCGACAAGGCTGCCGAGCTCACCCGCCTTGCTTGCGAGGCTGCCAAGCGTCATGGTGTGACCGTCAGCGTCGACCTCAACTTCCGCAAGAAACTTTGGACAAGCGAGAAGGCTCAGTCTATCATGCGTCCGCTCATGAAGTATGTAGATGTCTGCATCGGCAATGAGGAAGATGCTGAACTCTGCCTCGGATTCAAGCCTGATGCTGACGTAGAAGCCGGCGAGACTTCTGCTGAAGGCTATAAGGGCATCTTCAAGGCTATGGCTGAAGAATTCGGATTCAAATATGTAGTGTCTACTCTCCGAGAGTCTTACTCAGCAACTCACAATGGATGGAAGGCAATGATCTACAACGGCAAGGAATTCTACGAATCAAAACGCTATGACATCAACCCGATTATAGACCGCGTAGGTGGCGGCGACTCCTTCTCCGGAGGCCTTATCTATGGTCTTCTCCACAAGGAATCCCAAGGCGAGGCTCTCGAATTTGCAGTGGCAGCCTCAGCTCTCAAGCAGACCATCAACGGCGACTTCAACCTCGTGACTGTCGCAGAAGTAGAGGCACTCGCAGGCGGCAGCGCTAATGGCCGTGTGCAGCGCTAATCTTTTAGAGCCCCTTTTATAAACTCTTAAACTTAAAAAAGAAAAATGGCAAAATTTGATAAGCTGCAGGTGCTCGCTAAGATGGCAGAAGCTCCTATGGTGCCGGTGTTCTACCACAAAGACCCTGAAGTAGCCAAAGCTGTTGTAAAAGCTTGCTACGATGGTGGTGTCCGCGCATTTGAGTTCACAAACCGAGGCGATTTCGCTCATGAGGTTTTTGCAGAAGTAGTCAAGTTTGCAGCTAAGGAATGTCCCGAGCTTGCACTTGGCGTCGGCTCTATCGTTGAGCCCTCCGCAGCTTCCCTTTATATCCAGCAAGGTGCCTGCTTCGTGGTAGGACCACTTTTCAATCCCGACGTGGCTAAGGTCTGCAACCGTCGCCTCGTGCCCTACACTCCCGGATGCGGCACTGTTTCAGAAATTGGATTCGCACAGGAACTCGGATGCGATCTTTGCAAGGTGTTCCCTGGCGATGTGCTCGGACCAAAGTTCGTCAAAGGTCTTCTCGCTCCGATGCCATGGTCAAAGATTATGGTTACCGGAGGCGTAGAGCCCACTGAGGAAAATCTCAAAGGCTGGTTTGCTGCCGGTGTCTACTGCGTGGGCATGGGCTCAAAGCTTTTCCCGAAAGACAAGGTTGCTGCAGGCGACTGGCAGTATGTCACCGACAAATGCCGTGAAGCCCTTGCAACTATTGCAAAGCTCAAAGCTTAATCATTTAAGGCTAAATAATTAAAGGGCGGCCTCCCTGCACGGGAACCGCCCTTTTGTCAATCTATATCCATAAGGTATGAAACAGATTCTTCTTACAGCATTTGCCACTATGGCAGCTTCGGTGGCCATAGCCGATTCTCCACTCTGGCTGAGAGACGCTGCCATTTCTCCCGACGGACAACAAATTGCCTTCACATATAAAGGTGATGTATATTCCGTGCCTACTAATGGCGGAGCAGCCAGACAACTCACATCCAATGAGGCTTTCGACTCAAAACCAGTCTGGACTCCCGACGGCAAGCGCATTGCGTTTCGAAGCGACCGTGAAGGAAGCGATGATATTTTCATCATGAATTCCAACGGGGGCAACGTAAAACGCCTCACCACATCAAGCATCGCTGAAATGCCCCTTGCATTCCTCAACGATTCTATCCTCCTCTTCTCGGCTAATCAGATGCCGGCACGCAATTCCGCGCAAGCACCTATTCTGCCACAGACTTATTCGCTCAATGTGAACCGTCCCGGCACACGCCCCTCGATGTTCCTGTCAATGCCTATGCTATTTTCATCCACAGGGCGGAATGGCAAGATTATCTTCACCGATAAAAAAGGTTTCGAAGATCCTTTCCGCAAGCATGAGCGCAGTTCAGGCACCAACGATATTTGGCTTTACGACAATGGCAACTTCCGCCAGCTGACATCATTCAATGGACACGACCGCAATGCCGTATGGGCTCCTAAGCAAGATGCATTCTATTTTCTCTCCGAAGAGGATGGGACACTCAATGTATATGCAGCCGATCTTTCAGGGAGCAAGCGCAAACTGACATCTTTTGAAAAGCATCCCGTACGAAATCTTTCAGTGTCAGACAACGGGCTGATGGCATTCAGCTGGGACGGAGAGCTGTATACTCTTTCAGAAGGTGGTCAACCAAAGAAAGTTGTCGTTGACATTGTAGCCGACGATTATGATTCCGACCTCGTGAAGCGTTATGTTTCTGATGGAGCATCCTCTTTCTACGTTGCTCCCAAGGGCAACGAATTGGCTATCGTGATTCGTGGCGATGTATATGTCACTGATGCCAAATATAAGACTACAAAGAGAATTACCGACACTCCCGATCAGGAGCGCACCGTAAGCATCTCTCCTGACGGAAAGACGATGGTATATGACAGCGATCGTGACGGATATTGGCAGCTTTTCACAGCAAAAATCAAAAATCCCAACGAGGAGCAGTTTGCATACGCGACTGAGATAATTGAGGAGCCGCTTTACAAATGCGCCACAAGTGCCATGCAGCCCGTCATAAGCCCTGACGGTAAGAAAGTGGCGTTCCTCGAAAACCGCTCCGAGCTCCGTGTCATAGATCTTGAGACTAAGAAAGTGACTACAGCTCTCGATGGAAAATATAATTATTCTTATTCAGATGGCGACCAGCAGTTTGCTTGGAGCCCTGACAGCCAGTGGCTCATCATGAACTATATTGGCGAAGGAGGATGGAACAACACCGACATTGCCCTCATAAAAGCTGATGGCAGCGAGGTAGTGGATCTTACCGAGAGCGGATTCAGCGACGGCAATCCTAAATGGGTGCTCGGAGGCAAAGCGATAGCTTTCGAATCCGGCAAATATGGCATGAAGAACACCGGCAGCTGGGGCAATCAGAGCGACATCATCCTCATGGTGCTCGATGGAGATGCATGGGATGATTTCAACATGACAGAGGAGGAAGCCGCTCTTAAGGAGAAAGACTCCAAGGATAAAAAGGATGACGGCGACGATAAAGATAAAAAGGATAAGAAAGACAAGAAAGGAAAGAAGGATGTGAAGAAAGAGGAAACTCCGAAGTTCACCCCCGACCTTGATAATCGCCGCTACCGCACAAAGCGTCTTACAGGCAATTCCGCTCTTATAGGCGATTATTTCCTCACTCCAAAGGGAGACAAACTCTATTATACAGCTTCAAGCACTGAAGGGAAACGCAATCTTTATTGCAGGAATCTTAAAAAGGGCGACGTTACTGTAGTTTCTTCCGGAGTCAACAGCATCGAGCCGGATGCAAAAGGGGAAAACCTTTTCCTTTGGAGCCGCGGTGGTATCAAGAAAATGTCGCTTTCCAACGATAAGATAGAGGATGTAGACTACGAAGCCCTCTATGACAGAAGTCCTTCTAAAGAGAGAGAGTATATCTATTCTCACATGCTCCGTCAGGTCAATGATAAATTCTACGACGAGAACCTGCATGGTGTGGATTGGGCTTATTACGGCGACCATTATCGCAAGTTCCTCCCCTATATCTCCAACAACCGCGACTTTGCAGAGCTTCTGAGCGAGATTCTTGGAGAACTTAACGCTTCCCATACAGGAGGACGCGCTTATGGCAGCGGCACTCCCCTTTCGACTGCTTCTCTTGGAGCTTACTTCGATGAGGAGTATGATGGCGACGGCCTTAAGATTGCTGAGATTATTGCACGTGGTCCTCTTTCAACAAAGGCAGCCAACCTGAAGCCGGGCGAAGTAATCCTTGCTATCGACGGCGAGCAGATTCTCCCACATCAGGATTACAATGCCATGCTCGATGGGAAAGCCGGCAAAAAAGTCCGCATCTCTGTAAAGGGCAACGATGGCAAAACACGCGACGTGACAGTAAGACCGATTTCCATGGGAGGACTCTCAGGCCTCAGCTACGACCGCTGGGTTGAGCACAACGAAAAAGTGGTCGACAGCATTTCCAATGGCAAAATCGGTTACATCCACGTGCAGGGCATGAATACTGCCAGCTATCAGAATGCCTACGAGCGTCTCCTTGGCAAATACAGGAATTGTGATGCAGTTGTGGTCGACACTCGCTACAATGGTGGCGGTTGGCTCCACAATGACTTGGCAATTCTCCTTAATGGCAAAGAATATGCTCGCTATTCCCCACGCGGCCAGTATATCGGAAGCGAACCTTGGGCTCAATGGACCAAACCATCAGCTATGCTCGTCAACGAATGCAACTATAGCGATGCATCGGGCACTCCTTATGTATTCCAGACTCTTGAGATTGGCGACGTTGTCGGAGCTCCTATTCCGGGAACAATGACAGCAGTATGGTGGGAGACTCAGATTGATCCGGGTTTGGTATTCGGCATTCCCCAGGTGACTAATCTTTCTATAGATGGCAAGCCACTTGAAAACACCCAATTGAATCCGGATGTTATCATCTACAATGCTCCGGCTGATGTGGAAGCTGGACGAGATGCACAGTTGGAAGGAGCCGTAAAACACCTGCTTAAGGGCAAATAATAGTTTATGAAATCATCAATCATAACTCTATCGCTTTGTTCTTTGGCAGCCATCAATACATGTGCAGCCGACA
The DNA here is from genome assembly GCA_964399005.1 of uncultured Sangeribacter sp. Classification (GTDB taxonomy): domain Bacteria; phylum Bacteroidota; class Bacteroidia; order Bacteroidales; family Muribaculaceae; genus Lepagella. Next base: position 2,268 of record CAYNPB010000139.1, on the reverse strand, counting down.
ATCTCCCTAAGGAGGTTGGCAACCTTCAGAAGGGAGATCATATGCTCTACTGCCATATGAACGACGCCGGCCCTGCGTGGACTGCCTATGCCATCAGCAAGGATGGCATAGAATATCACGATCTTCTGGAAGGCGACTCAATATTCAGTGACAAGCAAATGGCTCCCATTGAGGGGCGGACCCGAGATGCTTTCATATGCCGCCGGCACGACGACAAGGGATTCCTAATGGTCTGCACCGACATGGAAGCCAACGAGTCGGCACGCAGAAGATTAGGCAAAAAAGAGACATGGGATAATTACGGCATATGCCTGCTCACAAGCGACGATCTCATCAATTGGGAATCTACTTCTTTCGACTACCGCAAGGGGAAAGAGATCTTCAGCAATCCGGAGCAAGAGAGCGCATACAAGGACTGGTCTACGATCAATCGCGTATGGGCTCCACAGATCATGTGGGATGCCTCGTATGAATGGCCCGACGGCAAAAAGGGTGGCTACATGATTTATTATTCCATGTGGAACCGTGATGAGGAGCCATACGACCGTATGTATTACTCTTATGCCGACGAGTCGTTCACTACTCTTACTCAGCCGAAACTACTCTTTGACTGGGGCTATGCTACAATTGATGCCGACATCAATTGGGTGCCGGCCGACGAATTGTGGCATATGATGATTAAGAAAGAGGGAGGGAAGCCGGGCTTGTTCACAGCTACCAGCCCTACTCTTACCGGTCCCTGGAGCGAACCTGTCGACGATGATTACATTGATTTCGAGGGCAACAAGAAATGCGAGGGTGTCTCAGCTTTCCAACTTCCCGGCGAAGACTCATGGCATATCGGATATATTGAGTACTCGTCCAAGCCTCGAAATTATCGCATATGTCAAGCTGACAAGAATATGCGAAATTTCTCGAATCCTCAGAATATCAAAGGAGTCAAACGTCCGCAACACGGGTCATTCATGCGCATTACCAAAGATGAATATGATCGCCTGCAATCTTGGAGCGACAAGCTCTCAAAAAAGGCAGATTGACCTACCCGCTTTCCAACTGAAAAAATGCCCCATATCAAGGTTATACTCATTGATATGGGGCTTTCTTTGTAAATTTTATGATTATATCAACATAAATTTTCTTTTTTTATGATAATATCGCTCAATTTTTTATTAATTTTGCAAACACAACTACACAATCTTTAGAACTGACAACAAAATGAAAAAACTATTTATGCCCTTAATGGGAATAGCTTTCCTCCTTGCATCATGCAATAGTGGGGAGAATGAGTCATATGAGAAAAGCACTTTCCTTGAATACAATTTACTGGTAGACACACAGGATGCAAATGCACCGGCGCAGGTGGCCTATGCAAGATATGAAGCCACCAACTATACCTATAAAGGCACCGTCGACCTCAAAGGAGACTTAATTCTCGACAATAGGCAGTATTCTTTTGAAACTGACACAATGATGATTCGTGCTAAATATTTCAGCGTGAATGGTCAATCTGCTTACTACAGCACTTTCTCAAAGAAAGGGCCATCAAAAGCAGGAAGCATTGCAAGCGATATTGATGGCACTATCGTGGTTTACTACAAACCAATGGATTATCTATTGTATCCTGACTATAATCTAAACACACAATTCCGTCTTGACCTGAGCTATATCCTCAACGACCGCTACGCTGTGCAGACATTCTCTCCTTATGCCCTCTATCGTGGTGAAACTACATCTATGGCCGGCGGACAAGCCAATACCATAAATACTTCCGACTATGTTGTAGATATAGATTTCGGGAAGGATAAGGCTTCCGTCTATGTTTATAATGCCAAGTTTTCTTCCAATCCTGAAAATCCCACCCCACGGATCATCAGATTTGAAGACATTCCTGTCATCTTCTCTCACGATGGCTTCACACTCGAGTCAGCAGCTCCTAAGACTACTGTCATTGGCAAAAAAGATAATCAGGCTGCGATGGTAGATTCTGTAGGATATGCTGCCACAGACTTCTCATTCCGCTTTATCTCCAAAGATCTTACAAAGGCGGCAATCAGTTATAAACTTGATGGTTATGACGTAAACTTCCAGGGAAGTTCATCAATCAGTTCTGATTTTTAAGACACATACTTAAAAATTTGACAAAAATATTTGGCAGTTTCAAAAATTATCACTAACTTTGCAGTCGCAAACGCAAAGGATGCGACTGCAATAACAATTGGAGTGATGCTCGAGTGGCTGAAGAGGCACGCCTGGAAAGCGTGTATACGC
>CAYNPB010000138.1:0-7129 GCA_964399005.1 uncultured Sangeribacter sp. | reverse complement strand
GCTCGAAGGGCTCGAAAATTGGGGGGGCTTGAGTTTGTCGGGATTGTCGAGATTCTCGATGAAAGGGGAAAAGGAATTGTTTTTGCACTAGTCTGGGGCTCTTAGTCGGTGACGGGGCGGATGGTGCGGCCGGCGTAGCGGGCGTAGCGGCGGCGGCCGTAGGATTTGGAGCTGTAGCCGAGGCTGCAGGCTACTCCGGATAGTTCTTCCACTATTGTTGAACTCCAGTAGTCGCCGAAGTCGCCTACATTTTCTATTTTGGTGTTCTGTTGGAATGCGGCAGCCGGCAGGAATATGTGCTGGTGGTTTGGCCCGGTTACGGTGTATCCGTTGACTCCGTTGACTTCGGAGAAAGTCCAAGTGCAATTAGTCAGCAGTTCTGTGTAATCTTCAATGGTGGGCATTCTCCATGGCTCACCCCATGAGACGCATGCGGCGTCATGGACTTTGGTGAGGGTCCCGGACTGGTCGATTATTCCCCATTGTTTTAATCTTTTGAGGGGCACTTTATAGGTGAGACTGTTGATTGACGTGTACTCATCTTTTGGTTCTGTCTCTCCCCAAGCTATATAATAGCCAAATTCTTCCGGCACGGACGCTCCAACATTGCAAGTGGCCCATCTTAAGCCGCTTGGTAGGCCAAGATCAACCCAATCGTGGCCGTTGATGTTTCCTGTCAAGTCTGTGCCGGTGTGCTTTCTGACCACTTTTGATTCTTCTCCCGTATCTTTATTTTCACCTTTGCAAGCAGACAGAAAAGATAGGGCCAGAATCTGCAACACTATGATTCTCGCCATGCGAAGGGTCCTTTTATGAATGCGGATCTTTGTCTGCGGTGCTATTTGCTTTATGGTCTCCATTATGTGGCTTCAAAACGGGAAAGCCTACAAAATTACGAAAAATAATTGTAATACGGAAAGAAATCAAGGGCGAAATAGAGGTTGCCTGCGCGTGAAAACAAATATTCTCATTTATTGGAAGCCCATTTGACTCTTTCTTTGCTGTTGGCTCCGGGTCCTTTGCTGCCTCTCTCAATGTAGCGGGCGGTCTTCTCGTTGTTTGCGTCTCCCCAATTGTGCCATCCTTCAGGAGTGATATGGCTACCCATTTCGCAATCGATGAAAGAGGTGTAAGCATAGGGTCGCCATGGTCTTCCCAAATAAACATTTTTCACATCGGGATCGGCAGTCAGACGGCAATTCTTAAATACAAACCCTATTTCAACATTTTCCGGTGTGGATGCAGCTGTGATATAGGAATCTGCTTTGCTATGTATTTCGCAGTCTTCAAAATGAGCCGTTGCAGGTCCGAATATGAAGTCTGTAGTGCCTTCAATGTAGCAGTTGTCGAATTTGAGATCAGAGTCATGTCCGGCGAGGAAGAGGGTGTCTTGATCGCCTAAGAAGCGGCAGTTTTCAAATGTAAGGTTGGTGCCTTCTGTGTGAAGTGCGACAGCCTGACCAACTCTTCCGGCATTATTCCGGATGGTAAGGTTTTTAAATGTAAGGTCGCACCCATCCACTCGCATAGTGTAGGTGCGGAAGGTGCCCATATTGTCGAGACGTGCATAGTCGTTGCATGTGATGATGGTCTTTTCAGGGTCTTCTCCAATGAAATCGACGTTCTGAAGCCAAGAGGGGATAATAAGCTTTTCGTGATATTCGCCATTTTTAATATGGACCGTCACTTTATAATCCATGTAGGCGCGGATGGCTTCGAGAGCTTCCGTTATTGTCTTGAAATCTCCGCTCCCATCAGAGGCTACAGTTATTTCACGCATATATTGTGCGCTCCAGGCTGTCGGAGTAGTCAGCATCATGGTGATGACGATGAAAAGAAGTTTTGCGATTTTCATGATGATAGGTTTTCTTTTTTGATATGCAAAATTAATGGTTTTGTCTGAGATATGCAAGAAGAGCCCATCTCAAATTTTATGAGATGGACTCCAAATGTCTTAACTTTCGCCAGCTCTCAAAAAAACACGCAGAGGGGGCAAAAGAGCAGATATTCCGAGAGTATCTTGCGTTTATTCTTCAGAAGAAGATGGGGTGTTTTCAGTTTCCGGTGAGATTGGACTGTCGGAAGATTCCGTAGTTTCAGCCGATTGTTTTTCCTTTTTTGAGAAAGGTATTTCCATTCTTGTCCAAAGAGCATCGGGAATTGCTTTCCATGCGGCACAGAGTGCACCCCATCGGGCATCAACATATTCTACACGAGGATGCTTTACGATAGCCTTGATGATTTGCGGGACTACATATTCCAGCGACATTTCCATAGGATACTCAGTGTTCTCATCAAGGAGTGGAGTTCGGATCCATCCCGGGCGGATATCCGTGAAAGTGATATCCACGTTTTCTTTGCGTGCAAGTTGCTCAAGAGCTACGATATAGGTCTGAGCGCATTTCTTAGAAGCAGAGTAGGCTGCCATATCGCCAATGCCATTTGTCCCGGCAACGCTTGTGAGTGCTACGATCTGACCTTTTCGTGAATTATCGCGGAAATAGCCATATGCAGCGCTTGTCATCCGTGCAAAACCGGCAGCATTGGTGGCAATCACCTCAGCTTCGCGATGAGGATCGAGAGTAGGATTGGAATATCCGATTCCGGCTACATGGAAATAGATATCCATTCCGCCCAATTTGTCGATCAGTTCTTCGAGTTTCTTGGGACCGTCGTTATGGTTTATGTCGATTGATTCGTATTCTACACAATCCGGATATTTCTCTTTCAGTGCTCTGAGTGCGCTCGTATGGCGCGCAGCGAGCCCGGTCTTAACTCCACGCGAAGCTAAAGCTTCGGCAACGGCAAGGCCGATGCCGGAAGAGGCTCCCATTATTACAATTCTTTTCATAGTTGGTTAAGGGTTTATATGAGTTTTCCATAAGTAAAACACTGAGTGTCATCCGTTGGTTCAGTGTGGTAGCAGAATGGCTTTGAAGCAATATGGAGAAGTGTCGCTTATCAGATCGTGTCGGCTGCGTTTCAGTCCGGGTATCCAGATGATTTCTCCGTCAGAATTGCGTTGAAGCACCCGAATCATGGCCTTTTGCTTACGCTCTAATCGGGCATCGCTGATAATATCGCTGACAAGGCGTGAGCCACGCATACCAAGTGGCGACATTCGGTCGCCGGTTTTGGGATGACGGATTGAATAGGCGTTTGCATCGTGTGGGAGATAGACTGTGTTATGGTCGCGATTTGCCTTCACTTCTGCCATGGTGGCTGGATTCATCTCCAAGCGAATCCATTTGAATTGAGGTTCATAAGCCTGTGCATTGGGATTTGCAATGAGAAGTTTGTCGCGTTCGAGAATTGCGCTATAATCTTCTGATAATTTCCAAGTGCGCTCTTTAAAATCTTTACCTGCGGCATCAAGAATCTCCTTGGCAATAACGGCATTCCCTCCATATGGCTCTAAAAATCTCAAAATAGTCCCGATTGAGACTCCCTCGGAATAAATGAGCAGGATATTATGTTGAGGACACAATCTTTCGAGTTCCTTTCTGTAATGATCTTCAATGATTGAGGATTCCTCCTTGAGTATGCCTACAGTAGTGGCTAAGGATTTTCTTGCTCCGGGCCAGCGGCTTTCGAGAAGAGGGAGCACTTCGAGACGCAGGAAATTACGTCGGTAGCTGCTTGAAAGATTGCTCGAGTCGGTGATGTAATCTTTCCCTTGCGAATTCAGATATTCTTCAATTTCCTTTCTGCTGATGCCGAGAAGCGGACGAATCACCGTGCCATTATCAAGATCCATAGCTTTTAGCCCACGCGTGCCGCTACCTCGGAGCATATTCAGGAGCATTGTCTCAATGTCATCGTCGGAGTTATGGGCTACTGCCACTCGATCGAGTCTTTCCTCCTTCATGATCCTGAAGAAATCTGAATAGCGGAGATCCCGACAGGCCATTTCGGTGCTCATGCCGGGATGCTTGCTCAGGAAATCCTCAACATTATAGTCTAATGCATGAAGTTTTATTCCGAGGGAATTGCAAAGATCAGCCGTAAACTCGGAGTCACGGTTGCTTTCCTCGCCTCTCAAATGGAAATTGCAGTTGACCGCTTCTATTCGTAGATTGAGCCGGGGGGCAACTTTGTAGACTGCAGTCAGCAATGCCACGCTGTCGGCGCCTCCGCTGATGGCAATCAGGAGGGAATTGACCCGGGCGTGTTGGATAGAAGATAAAACGGCCGATTCGAGAGCATACATAAAATATAAGGTGACGACAAATTATGAATTATGCATTATGAATTAAAAGAAAGCCACACCATCGTCATGGTGCGGCTTTGCTTTGGATTCTGATGATTCCTTCCGCCGATTACTTTTTGCTGCGGTTGCCATAACGGCTGCGGAATTTGTCGACGCGTCCTGCGGTGTCGACGAGTTTCTGCTTGCCGGTGAAGAATGGGTGAGAGCTGCTTGTGATTTCGAGCTTTACGAGAGGATATTCCTTACCGTCGATCTCGATAGTCTCACGTGAAGCAACTGTAGAGCGAGTGATGAAGACTTCGTCGTTAGACATGTCTTTGAATGCCACCTCGCGATAGTTGGAAGGATGAATGTCTTTTTTCATTTTAATTTTCTGCAGTTAATTATTTGTTCTTTTATCTCGACAGGTCGCGATCCCGTCGAATTGGCGGTGCAAAATTACAAAAAATTTCCGACCTGAGCAAATTTTTTTGTAATTTACGATGCGAGGAAGAGTATTAGCAGTTGGGCCACTATGACTCGCATGAACATCGTCAGAGGATATACGGTGGAGTATGCCACTGCCGGAGCGTCGTTGTTGGCCACTTTATTGGCGTATGCAAGGGCAGGGGGATCGGTATAGTTGCCGCTGAGCATACCGATAATGGTGAGATAGTTCATCTTATATTTCCATCGGGCGATTACGCCTACAACCAAGAGGGGGATCAAGGTGATGATGAGTCCATAGCCGACCCACATCGCACCTCTGACATTGAAGACCGTAGCAGCGAAGTCCTTTCCGGCTGCGATACCTACGGATGCAAGGAAGAGGCATATGCCTATCTCGCGCAGAAGAAGGTTGGCAGATGAGTTGGTATACGTGACGAGATGGAGCTTTGTGCCGTAAGCACTGATGATGATTGCCACCACGAGCGGACCACCGGCAAGACCAAGCTTCATAGGCACCGACATACCCGGCAGGAAGAATGGTATGCTGCCGACGATGATGCCAAGGAATATGCCCACAAACATCGTGAATAGATTAGGCTCGTTGAGGCGCTTCATGGAGTTGCCGAGTCGGTCGCCGAGGCGCTGGATGTCTTCCGGTTTGCCAACTACTGTGAGTCGGTCGCCAATCTGTAGGCGGAGGTTGGCAGTGGCAAGGAGGTCGACGCCTGCACGAGTGACGCGAGTCACATTCAGCTTGTAGCCCATACGGAGACGAAGGCTGCCCAGCTTGACGCCATTATAGTCAGTCTTGGTGACAAGAATCTTGCGCGAAACGACCGGACCTTGCACCATTTCCCATTTCTTTTCCACCTGTGGACCTATGAATCGATTGAAAGTCTCCTCATCTTGCACTGAGCATACGAGAAGGACAAGGTCGCCGAGTTCGAGAGTGTCGTCAGATGTGGGTATCATCACTGTGCCGTCAGGTTTCTCAATACGTGAAATCACAAAATTGGCATTGATGAGGGTATGAATCTTGCGTATGTCGAGACCGGCCATCAATTCATTGGTGACTTTCAAAGTCACCACGTGAGGAGCCAATTGCGAGTCTTTGGTGTCGTCTTCCACCTCTTCAATTTCTTTCTTGATATCGATTTTGAAGAAGACCTTTATCAATATAAGTGAGAGAATTATGCCTACTACACCGAGGGGATACGCCGCAGCATAACCCATAGCCATATCTTGCGAGACAGTGCTTGCATTTTCATTGATTTGGAGCACAGTCTGCTGTGCAGCACCGAGACCCGGAGTGTTGGTTACGGCTCCACTCATGATGCCTACCATCTCAGGAAGCGAAGTGCTCCCGGATGCGCCTCCCTGAATGTAGTAGATTGCTACGGCGATGACAGCATTCAGAATTACACCTGTCACGGCAAGCATATTCATTCTCACTCCTCCTTCCTTGAAAGAAGAAAAGAAACCGGGACCGACCTGCATACCTATTGAGAATATGAAGAGAATGAGGCCGAAATCGCGCAGGAAGTGCAGGATGTCGTGATGCACCATGTAGCCGAAGTGACCGAGCAGGATGCCCACAAATAGCACGAATGTCACACCGAGCGAGACACCGCATATCTTGATTTTTCCAAGATAAATACCCGCGAAGATAATGAAGCTATAGAGCATTACCGCCGATGCGAGGGAGTCATTGCCCGGCGATAAGAGTTCAATCAACCATTCCATTTATGGTTATATAATTTAGAATCTAAAAAATGTTTTTATTACCTTAGCAATTGTGGAGAGAAGTAGAGAGCGGTCCTGAAATCCTAAGAATCTCAGGACCGCAAAAGGAGTGTCTTATTCGTATTCAATCAGGTCTTGATTGGTAGCAATAACATCGCCTACCTGCACCAGAACCTGCTTCACAACGCCTTCCATTTCGGATTCAAGGTCGTTTTCCATCTTCATAGCTTCATATACGAGCATTCTCTGATGGAGCTTAACTTTGTCGCCTGGCTTGACATCTATTTCGATGACGGTTCCCCCCATCGGAGCTTTCAGTGTAGGACCGGTGACTGGATCATACGGACATTTCGCCTTAGCTTCCGCCTCGGCTAATGCTGCGGCTGCGGCATTGGCAGCATCAAATTCCTCTTTGCGTTTATTTTTCAGGAAGCCTGTTGCAACAGCGGGAAGGAGCTCGAGAAGAAGGTATTCCTCATCGTTCTGAGCAAGCTTCACGCCACCAAACTCTTCGAGCACGGGATTCTCCGGCTGACGGAATTGGCTGACGTCATAAGGTTTTTCTTCGGGGCTACCGGTGATTTGCTCGCGGAAAGCAGGATCGATCTCGACGGGAGTCTTACCATACTCACCCTTCACGAGACCAACGAACTGATTATTCTTGTTAGTGTAGTCGGCTGCACCCTTACGGCGGTCGAGAGCAAGGGCAACTGCTTGTGAGCCTACGATCTGGCTTGTAGGAGTGAC
>CAYNPB010000137.1:0-7212 GCA_964399005.1 uncultured Sangeribacter sp. | reverse complement strand
GAAACAGGATGGCGAAGATGTAGTAGCCGGACTTGAACTGAATCATAGACTCGCCACGTGTCGGGATACCGCACTCATAGGTTTCGCCCTTCTTTACCGAGTAGGATTTAGGGGAGATGAGGCGAGCTATGAGCAGAGCGGCAAAAACGAGTCCTATACCCGTAAGCGTCGCGGTAACCGCTAAATCTCCGTTGCTTATTTCCAACAGTAAATTCATAGATATTATTGTGTTTTAATTGTTTATTCTGATGTTAAGATAGGTCGGGGCATGATGAGTCCACAACGCGAATGCAAAGATACTTAAAATTTCTTAAATTGCCAATATTTTTTTAGCATTTTTTGGGATATATCCATTCATTAGTGGGAGTGGCTACGATTTGCTTTCAGGTAAAAAACATATGACCCCAAGCTTTATGGGCTTGGGGTCGGGAAAAATCCGTGTGTGGGTCATTTTGCCTTAAGGATCGAACCGGCAGAGTGCGCTACTGTGAGCGGAGAATACTGGCTTTGTATAGTAGCGATGCCGCAGCTGAAATCACCTTCCTGACTAACAGTGCAATCGTAGCTGATAACGTGAGTTCCTTTTGGAAGCCAACTGAAGAATAGATTGGTGTTTGCATCGCGGACTTCACGGTAAAAGCCTATTCTATCCGATGAGGTGTAGCCTGAAAGCTGGTCAATTGGTTCGAGGCATGCGCTTCGCTCGTCGGTCACTGCTACGTAGTCCATATCGCGACCAACTGTGATGAATAGGTTTACCCGTACCTTCATTCCCTTTTCAAGCGTGATACCTTCCTCAGGTGTCATTTCCCCATTCTTTCCCTCCACAAGCGCCACGACGCTCTTTCGAATGGATAGTTCCGGCACTTCTGCAGGCACAACTTCGAGAATAGGAGACTCGAATTGGCTGATCACACCGCCCCAAGCAGGAGTTGAGCCTTTGCGTGAGATAGAAAGCGTCTTCTTCGACGCGTCCTTTGCATTAAGGGTAAGAGTGAACGCTCCGGTTAGTTTTGCAATCTCGGGCACATTAATTTTCTTGCCTCTCAACTTGAATTCCGGAACCGCATCTTGAGAAGAATCAGTCCAATCAGTTCCCGATGTCAATATAGCGCTGACAGTCTCCACTGTGAAGGTGTTTTTGCCCCAATCTTGATATTGACGCCCAAGCACCATCCATTGGCGAAGAGAATCGACAATCTTATTGGAGGGTTGAATTTCAGCGAATGCTTCGAGAACGAGGGTTGTGGTCTGAAGCGTTGACATTCCACCCCAACCGGAATTCAGATTGTCGAACCAAAGTCCCTTTTCCGGAGTCTCACTTGCGTATTGCCTCAGCGATTCAAGAATCTCATTGGAGGTCTTGTTGTCACCAGCTCTCCAGAGGAGCATAGCAGCTTTTGCCTTCGCTCCGATACCCATATCTTTCCATTCTGCTGATATGTCTTTTCTTGCTTTGGTAGCAATAGCCGACATTTCTGTAGAGTTAGCGTCGGAAGGAATGAAAGATGTTGGGAAAGAACTGCGCACGTATAGCCAATCGAGTAGATAGCTTAGCGATTCACTTTTCTTATGATTCTTCTTATACTCCTTTACAGTCTCTGCATCCACATAGCGGATGGCAGCTTTCACCATAGATTCTGCTCCTTCGAGAAGGTCCATGGCACCGGCTTTCGAGATTTTAGCGAAATTGCTCAATACATTGCGTGTAATGTAGGCTGAGGGTTGCATATCGGGACACCAGCTCCAGCCACCGTTCTTATCCTGTAGATTGCTGATATCATCCAGAATCCCGCTGATAGACTTGTTGGCTTCGTCATCATTCAGAAGAGAAGTAAGGCGACTCATTCGTAAAGTCTCAGACTCAGCGTTGTTGACCCAAGGAGTGTTTGACAGCTGAGTTATCTTAAGATTGCCGTCTTTCTCCAGATTGCTCTTTAGAGCTGCAAATTGAGAATTGCTATCGGATAGCATTATTTCCAGACCTTTCTTCAGATTGGCATTCGAAGAAATCAGATGGTAGGCTACGGCATTTCCAAACAGAGCCTTCATCTTAGAAGTCACTGACTTTGAATCCGGAACTACGATATCCGGAAGAGCGGAGATACAATACCATGCCGGATTATCGCAGTATTGAAGAGTTACCTGATCAGATTCATTAAATTTGGGAAGTTTCACTTCATGCTGACCACTCTCCGGAGCAATCCAGAATGGAGTGGACTCCACAACCGGAGAAGATGCAGGCAAGACAGGAAGAAGCGCCTGCTCGCCATCGCTGTGATTCTCCATTTCTGCGTATGCGCGGAAACCAACTGCAGAAACATTTGAAGGCACCTTCCAGGGCATGGATAGAATGGAATTTCCTCCATCTTCAATCGAGGTGAGGTTGAAATCCTTAGAGGTTATTGTCTTTCCGGAGATAAGATCCACTAATTCAATACGGCACTTCGGGCTGCATGAATTGCCGGAGTTGTTGAAGACAGTTGCAGTAAGCACAATATCATCTCCTGTGCGAACAAAGCGGGGTGCATGGGTAGAGATCATCACGGGTTTTGACGCGACTGTCTCAAGAGAAGTCTCGGCAACCTGCAATGCAGAATCGTAGCCCAATAGTTGAAAAGCCCATGTGGTATTGAAATTGGGAACTGTGAATTCTATGTCGACAATCCCGTCTTTATAAGAGATAAGATTAGGCATGAAGAAAGCAACGGGACATTCCGAATCGCGCAATTCAGGAGTTTCATCAGCACCTGAAGTGCCGGCATTACCCATGCCTCTCACCATTGCTCCTTCTTCAGATTCCGCAACTGCTTCATCGGTATCGGCTGTCTCCATCTCAGCATATTCAAATACAGCGTCATTGTCGTTGATGGCAAGTGCTGTAGTTTGCACAGTCGACATAACCGGTTGGGCAGCTTTACGCATCACCTTCATTTCATTTTTTATGCTTCCTACAAAGACCGCCTGTCCATCATCCAAATACATCATGCCACCATTCATTCCCCAATCCTGACCATAATCATTAAGCATTGGGAAAGTGAAAGAGGAGAACCTAAGATATTTTGAATTCTTCAGGGAAGCATTGAATGAAGAATTATTCCAAGAGTTACCATTTACATTATAGAATGTAGGATAGTTGTTTGAGCGTGGGAAGAAATTCCAGTTGAAAGGAGTGATAGCATTAAGGGCAGCGTCAGTCATGACGGCCATAGCCGGAATTTCTGTTGCATTTCCGGATTTCCTGTAAAAACGGAACTTCCAGTTTTCTTTGTCGCCGGCAGAAACCTTATCGCGGAAAGATTCGGTCTTTACCTGCAGTTTATCGTCGGCGGACGGAGACAAGATCATAACGTTGCTTGACTTAAACTTTAAGTCGGATAGATAGGAAATGTTCAACTGATAGATTTGAGTTCCTTCCGGGGCAATGACAGGTAGTGAAAGATTGTCAGTGTCAATATGATGCCATTGAGTGTGCATGATCTTTCCGTTGGACGATAATACTGCCAATATCCAACGGTCGGGCACACCACTACCTACAGTGACATCCACCTCTTTCTGGTTTTTCTTGGCATTTTCCACAATACTTGGAACCCATAGAGTCATACCCTCGGGAGCTACCTTATCAGAAGCACGCCAGAAAATGATCTCCTTGTTTGCTGTCACAGCAGTATCCTGCTTTAGAGTCAACTGCACTGAATATAGAGCGGATGGATACTTCTTGGAAGGGAGAACTAAAGAGGGAGACATAAACTCACCTTCGGCTTCAATAGCACCGGACCCTTTATTGATCAACTTATAAATGATTTCCTTATTCACCTTTCTGCCAAGCATGTCGGTGACATCAAATTTTAATGCAGGGATACTGTCAGTGATATCCATTTTTGAATCAAAGAGACCGGGGGTGATGTGATACTCATTGCCTATGGCAAATCTCTGCGTAGGTCCGGTTTGAGTTTCGCCTGCAAGAGAGGTTGCGGACACACTTACTGAGAAAATACCGTTTTCAAAAGGAGTTCCTTTAAGATTGGCCGTAGGAAGAGCAATTTCGTATTTGCCCTCTGCATCTGCAGTCACTGATGAGTCGAAAGAACCTTGGAAGTGCATATACCAACGGATTGGAGAAGAATAAGAAACATTATACTTCACCTTAGCACCGGAAACCGGCATTCCGGAATAAGTCATCACTTGTCCTTTCAGTCGCACAACGTCGCCGGGAGTGACTTCTTCATCTGATTTATCTGCCGAGATAAAGAATGTAGGAGCCACATAGTCGGCAATCTGGATGAAAGATTGGCCTATGGAACGGTTTTTGTCGTATACTATAAGTTGCCAGCTTCCTAACAGACCTTGTTCAGGAATCTTAAAATCTACGGTAGAGCGTCCGTATTCGTCAGTCATTATTGAATCAACGGCCACTTCCTTATAATTTGCATCCCTTAGCATTACTCTTAATTGAGAGCCTGTTTCGAGGCTCTTGTCAAGACCGCGCGAGCTATAAGCTATTATAGAAGCTTGAATGCTGTCGCCGGGATGGAAAAGAGCCCTGTTGGTCAGCACTTGCGCATAGACTCTTTTGAGAGTGTCAGGGCGGAAAGCTGAGTTGTAAAGTTGGTAATTCGTGCTCCACTTTGAGCCTTCGAAAGAAGCCTCGATATCGAATCTTTCAGCCGTAACAATGATACTACCGTCCTTGTCGGTCGAAGAAGTGGTAAGTAACTTTCGAGGAGTTGAATAATTCTTTTTCGTGAACACCTTAACTTGCGCACCCTCGATTGGCTTTCCGTTGGCTCCGTCAACTACGAACACGCGTGAGTTAGCATCCGGACCGGGAAGTGTCAGGACACTTATATCGCTCACGTTGAATGGTTGGCGCCAAGTGTCATTAATAATCGTAGAATAGATACCTTTGCTGTCGGGCGTGGCGCTTGGAATCACCACATAAGTTCCTTTTGGAAGAGCTCCGATTTCTGCTGTCGCGTTGGCAGAAAATGGCACATTGCCGCTCACGCTTACTTTAGCTTTCCTTACCAATCTGCAGCGAGCAGCTACTTCACGTGTCTTTGGAGAGCGTTCTGCATTTTGATAAGGTGTGTAATCATATACGAGAACCCACGAGTCGTTGCAATTGCTCAACTTCACGTCCATAGCAATATTATCTGAAGATAAATATTGTGATTGGTATTTGATATTGGCAGAAGGCTCCGTGAGATCGTTGATAATGTTTCTCAGATTGTTTGCATACATTCCTTTGGGGAACTTGGCCACTGAATTATGCAGTAGTTCGACATACTCTTTGGTTGAGTAAGGGAACGCAGACTTAATGCCGGGGATTTGATCAATAATATAATCGCGAAATTCAGCGAGAATCATCTGTTCTCCTTCAGAGCTCTTTACTCTATCATATGCTGAAAGAAAAGCCTTCATCCTTAAAGAAGTGGGGAGCGTATTGGCTTGGTCCGTCAGAGCTTTAGCGAGAATCATCATTTTCTTGCCGGAGGCAGCCGACTCAATGAGGCTTTCGATAGCTTTATCGCGCAATGATGCACATTTCTGAGCGGGAGTGACGGGGGCACTCTTTGTAGGGAAGAAGGGGATTATATCTTTGGAAGCATCGGCATAAGTATTAAGAAGTGAGAAACAGCGTTGGTTGAGAAATTCATTAATAGTCATGCCATTGGCATAGGCGTCGGAAGTGTTCTCGATAAACTTATTCCAATCCTTGAGTGAGGCTTCATCATGAATATCAGAATCGACGATTTCAGTGCAAATATCATGAATCTTAAGGGCAAATATATCTCTGCTCCATTCATATGGGTTTTCAGGTATAGATTCGGTAGGAATTTTTCTCGAATTGGCTTTCCACTGAATAGAATTATAAATGGAGTTGTAGATGTCTGCTTCAATAAGTTTGAAAGCAGGACGCCAAGAAGAGGGGGCTAAAGATGCCATGCTGTCAATTTTGGCGATGCCTTTCACGGCATTATTACGGCTGACTAAGTTTTCTGCCGTCACCATTTGGATAGTAGACACCACTGCTTCCGGCCAGTCGCCTTGGGCAATGGCTTTTTCAAGAGCAGCAGAGGCATTTTTCTCCACAGTTTTAGGATAAGCGAAGTCTGGTGAACTCATTTTTGAAGTCTTTGCAGATTTAGATGATTTCACAGTCTTTGCGTAGGCATGGGAAGCACCTACGCCACAAAAAAGCACGACAGTTGCCATTAAGGCAACTGTACGCAAAGAAAATAGATTTTTTGTCATTTCTTGTATGGAATAGTGACATTAAAATTAGCAATTTTCAGTAGATATGGGGCAAGCATCGCAAGGTTCTTGGGAATCTCTTTTGTCCTTGTTCCTTTTTGGCGTATTCTTTTTGTTGGTTTCGCCATTAGGATGTTTGCCATTGTGATGATTTTTTCGCATCTCCTTCATTTTCTCAAAAAACTTGCCTTCAGCCTGATGCATGATGTAGATTTGTTTAGCTGAAAGAATAGTTTCGAGACGCGCATCGAATTTCTTCACGATTTCATTGTCCTTTTCTCTGGCTGCCTGTTGCAATTCCGAGAGACGTTTGTAGTCGGCATCGGAGGCATCCTTTTTCTTCTTCAGCTCACGCTCATATTTCCAAGCTTCAGCACCGGCTTTTCTTCTCTGTTCGTCATACTCCTTATATAAAGGTACGAATTCAGCCTTTTCTTTTTCGGAAAGTTGCATTTCCTTAGCAAGGAAATCGATCTTGAACTGCTGGAGTTCCTCCTTCATTTTTGTCTTGTCTTGGGATTGAGCCAAGATGCTCGGGACAGAGAGGATAGCGAGCAGCAAGAGTAAAAGATATTTATTCATGTTTTTTTTTGGTTTTCAGCGTTTCCGTCGTTTTTGACGATTATTAATCGTGATTATCAAAGTCGGCTTTGAATTCGTCGATTGAAGAGTACTGAGAGCAGATGTCGTCTTCAAGGAGGAAAATGTCAGCGTCGTCGGAGGAGGTGTACCATTCGGAATGGTCAGCGTTAGCCATTGCGAGAGCAACGGATTCGGGAGGGTTGTCGAGACTTAGGTCGGTAGTGGTCATCATGTGGAACATCTTCATCATGCACCAGATTCCTGCAAACATAGCAGCCATGTAAAGATAGGGTTGTACCTTACGCCATACAGATAACTTTTCAGGTTTTTGCTCCTGAAATTCGGGAAGATTTTCCATTATTTTGCTCCTGA
>CAYNPB010000136.1:0-7415 GCA_964399005.1 uncultured Sangeribacter sp. | reverse complement strand
TATCATCATTAATCGAAAGAGCTATCATCATTAATCGAAAGAGCTATCATCATTAATCGAAAGAGCCATCATCAAAAAGCGAAAGAGCCATCATCCAAGCGCGTCAGGCCTCTTCCCAAAAAACTTATCAATGATAAGCGCAATAAATCCATCGCCAGTCACATTGCAAGCCGTCCCAAAGCTATCCATGGCTATGTAAAGCGCAATCATCAGAGCCTGGTCTCCTTCCGTGAATCCCAACATGCTCCCCAATATCCCAAGCGACGCCATGATTGCCCCGCCGGGCACTCCGGGAGCCGCAACTATCGAAACTCCAAGCATACAGATGAAGCCGGCCATAATCCCTATATCGTAGGGATGCCCCTGCATGATCATCAGTGCCAACGCACAGCACACTATCTTCATCACGCTCCCCGACATATGGATTGTAGCGCAAAGTGGAATCACGAAGCCGGCTACATCCTCTGTCACTCCCATCTTTATCGCCTGGCGTAGTGTCACCGGAATTGTGGCTGCCGACGACTGTGTGCCAAGTGCAGTGAAATATGCCGGCAGCATCGTCCACAGGAGCTTAAACGGATTCCTCCTCACAAACAGGGCTGCGATGCAATACTGGAAAATAAGCAGGAAGATGTGCAAGGCAAATATCACGCCGATAATCTTAGCGAAAGCTGTCAGAATCCCCATCACTTGCCCCGACACAGTCATATTCAGGAAAATACCGAAGATATAGATTGGCAAAAGCGGTATGATGGCGCCCGCAATCGTCATTTCCACTATCGTGCGAAACTCCACAAGGCATTTTTTAAGCGTCTCCCCATTCATGCGCGAAAGGCAGATTCCCACAGTGAAGGCTGTCACCAGAGCGGTCATCACTCCCATCAGGGGAGGCATCTCAATCGTGAAATAGGGTTGCAGATCATGTCCCTCGGTGATCCCTTTCAGATTGTCAGGAGATATGAGATGAGGAAAAATCGACTCCCCGACTCCATAACTGAGAAATCCCGACATAAGCGTTGCGGCATATGCTATCAGAGCCGTCCACACAAGCATCTTGCCGGCATTCTTGCCAATCTCAGCAATGGCGGGTGCCACAAATCCCAAGATGATGAGCGGGATGAGAAAGCCTAAGAATTGGCTAAAGATGGCATTGAAAGTCATGAATATTCTCCCTGCCCACACAGGGAAAAATTTTCCGGCTAAGATTCCGAGCGCTATCGCTATAAGAATCTTTACAAGCAAATTTACGCGTATACCCTTCATATGAGTTGTCTGTTGTCGGATTTCTGTTGTCAGCCCTCGGTAGTCAGAGACCCGTCAAGCCGAGTAATAAGCGCAAAATTAACCATTATTCTCCAAACCACCAAATCATAATTCAGAAGATAAAAAATGGAGTGTAAAATTTTGTGGTTTCCCCCAAATAAGCTATTTTTGTAGGAAATTAACGACATATGAAAATCCACCGCATATTTACACGGCAAAAAAGACTTCTGGCTCTTTTTGCGCCCATTGCCCTCGGAGCAATTTTCACGCCTCTACATGCCTATGCTCAGGGGGTGGGACCTGTCAATTATACTGATCCCTTGGCCCCGGGCTATGTCTATCGCGCTTCCCGAATGCTTTCTGCCGGAAACCCTTTGGGAGCCTTAGGCCAGTTGGCTGCCGGTGAGGTAGATTTCGATGCCCTCTCTCCTGATCTGAAAGCCGAATGGCTTGCCGAAGAGGGGAGTGCTCTCTTTGAGCGGGGCGATGCCTCCTGCGTGGAGGTGCTGACACGCCTTGCATCTGAATATTCCGCTTATCCGAAGTCGACCCAAGCTTTGCTGACACTCGGCGACTGGTATTGGTATCATGCCGATTGGCACGAGGCGATAAACTGGTATTCAAAAGTCGACCTGAAGGCTCTCTCTTCGGAGCAGCGCCCCCTTTACACATATCGTAAGGCATTTGCATATCTGCGTTGTGGCGTGCCGGAAAACGCAGCTCCCCTCATCGCGTCTCTCGCCTCCGAGCCCGGCTACACTCGCGTAGCCAAATACTATGAGGCTTATATCCATTATCTCGACAAGGATTATGATCTTGCATATCAGATGATGGATGAGGTAGCCCGTCAAACTCAGGGCGGCAACGCCGAAGGTATATCTCCCTTGTATTATATGGCTCAGATTGAGTATGTTCGCGGCCAATATGATGATGTCATCAGCCATGCGAAATCCATCATGGCGAAAAATAGTGTCGACGAACTCCTTCCGGAGCTTCAGCGCATTGCCGGCCTCAGTTACTTCAAGAAAGGTGATTACGACAAGGCTCGTCCCTATCTTGAAAAGTTTGTTGAGGCAGTGGAGTCGCCCAACGACGATGCCGTATATGCACTCGGGGCCATCCAATACGAGAATGGAAATCTCGTGGATGCTGAAAAGAATCTCCGCACTCTCACCGACCGCAACAACGACCTTGCTCAAGGTGCCTATCTATATCTCGGTCAGATTGCCGAGCAGCGTGGAGATATGAATGCGGCTGCCATGGCCTTCGACAAGGCTGCCAACATGGCTTTCGATTCCAAAGTGGCGGAGACGGCTCTCTACAATCACATTGTGGCTCTCACGAAGGGTGGCAACGCCCCCTTTGCCAGCAACATTGCCATGCTTGAGAATTTCCTGAACCGCTATCCGAATTCGCGCTATGCATCCGACGTGCAGGAAAGTCTGGCGGCTGCCTATTTCTTTGAGCATGACTATGTCAATGCATTGGCTCATATCAACAAGGTCGGGAATCCCTCGGAGGCAACCCTGGCCACGAAGCAGAAGATTCTCTATAAGTTGGGTACAAGTGAAATCACATCCGGAGCCTTGTCGCAGGCTGCAGATCATCTTGGAGAGGCAGCCGGAATGAGGGCTACCGACGCTACTCTTGCCGATGAGTCGCGCCTCTGGCTTGGGGAAGCCCTATATGGTTCGGGCGATTACAAGGCCGCTGCCGCAGCCTATGCTTCAGCCTTGCGCGGAAACCTGACTTCCGAGAATAGGATAGCGGCGCGATATGGACTCGCATATTCCCAATTCAAGGCCCACGACTGGAGTGCAGCGCGGAAGAATTTCGCTGAAGTGGCTGCCAGCCGCAATGCTTCTGCGTCGATGAAGGGTGATGCAATGGTGCGTGAAGCCGACTGCCTGCTTTATCTTGGACAATACCAGAAAGCTGCCGACCTTTTCCAGCGTGCCTCGCGCGAAGAAGCCGGAGATGCCGACTACGCCGCTTTCCGCTATGCAGTGGTGATTGGGGTCTTGGAGGGTCCGGAGTCCAAGATGAAGAAACTTAACGCTTTCCTTAAGGAAAAGCCCGCTTCGCAATGGACACCGGAAGTGCTTCTGGAAGCCGGAAAGACAATGGCAGCCCTCGACATGCCCGATAAAGCCGCTCCATATTTCGAAAGATTGACACAAGATTATCCCAAGGATAATAAGAGCCGTGCAGGTTCTCTTTCTCTGGCCCTCGCCTATGTGAAGCAGAATCAGATCGACAAGGCTAAGGCTGCTTATATGGAGATAATCCGTATGTGGCCCACCAGTGAGGAAGCCTCGATTGCCAACGATGATATGCGCCGCATGGCTGCTGCCGATGGTAGCCTGATGGAGTATGCACGTTTCCTCGAAGGGGTGAAGGATGGTCCGAAGATCGATCCTGATGAAATGGATGCCATAACCTTCGAGGCTGCCGAGACTGCCTATGCAGCCAATCAGAAAAATATCTCTCTTCTCGAGCAATATATAAGCGATTTCCCCGACGGACGCTATCTGGCAAATGCCCTTATGGATCTTGCTGAAGCTGCCGACAATGAAGGGGATGCTTCGAAGACTCTCATCTATCTCGACAGGCTTCTATCCTCGCGTGGCGACTCACCGCAAGTGCCGGCAGCTCTATTCCTTAAGGCTGATCTCCTGGAGAATGCCGGCGAGTTGAAAAAGGCTCTCTCTGCTTATCTGGCTCTCGAAAGCCGTGGCGGTTCTGAATTTGCTCCCGAGGCCGTGGCTGGCGTGATGCGCACCACTTCCGATGCTTCTCAACGCACCGAATATGCCCGTCGCCTCCTTTCGATGGGTGGCGTTTCGCCCGAAGATGCAGAAGAAGCCAGATTCTATGAGGCTTCCGGTCTTCTCCATAGCGAGCGTAGCAAGATGGGAGAGGAGTCGCTCAAGCGGCTTGCTGCTTCTCCCAACACTCTCTCTGGCGCGAAAGCTGCCGTAGAACTTGGTGAATGGTATCTCTCGCAAGGCGACACCAAGAATGCCCTCTCCACATTGGAAGCCTTCACAGATGCCGGCTCTGTGCATGCTTACTGGCTCGCCCGAGGCTTCATCACTCTTGCCCACGCTTATCATGCCGATGGCAACGACTATCTTGCCATTGAATACCTGAAGAGCTTACGCGACAACTATCCCGGAGAAGAAACCGACATCTCAGAGGCCATTGAATCCGGAATTAAAGAATACTCCAATCAATAAGCGACCGACATGAAGACAAGCATTATTCGTCTTATTATAGTGCTCGCGTTGACAGCGGTCATCTCTGTCTCCGCTTCTGCACAACGCCTGACCGAATCAGTCACTGTAGAAGGGAAATTTACTCCCGACATCATTCCGGCCGACCGACTTCCATTGTTGCCGGCTACAATTGCTCTCAAAGCCCCGGAATCCCTTATGGTATATGATCGCACCGGTGTCGTCGCAGCCTTTGCCCCTGATGCCCTCAATATGCCTGCCACAGGGTGGAGAGCCCGGAAAGCTTTCGACAACTCTAAGGGGTATCTTGACTTGCGCCTCGGAAGCTGGCTCAATTCCTCTCTCTCTGCCGGATTAGCTCCTGTACGCAATGAATCCACGCAGCTAAACGTGTATCTGCAGCATAATTCCACATCCCTTTGGCAAGCTTGGAAAGGGGAGGGGTATCTTCAGGATGCCGACAAGCGTTTCAGATATGACGAGACTCTTGGAGCCGACTTTTCTCACTCTTTGCTCGGAATAGGCTCCCTCACTGCCGCTGTGCAGTATCACTTTGGATATTTCAACTACTACGGCACAATGCATGATGGGAATGCGGGTGAAGCCTTAAAAGCCCCCACTCAGACACTCAATGATGTCTACGCCCGCGTAGGCTGGAAAGGGGAGGGCAGCGAGCGTTTGCACTATGACGCTCAGGCCGATGTCCGTCATTTCGGCTATAGGGCGTTATATCTCCCGCTATACCTGGACGCACGCTGGCCCGCTTATTCCAAGACAAAAGGGAGCCGTGAGACCGCGCTCAATGTCGGTGGCAATGTGAGATATAGTCTCAGCGACGATGCCGGCAATGGTTCGGCTGTCGGTATAGGGCTTCGCTATTCGGGTGTCATCAACTCGGTCGGCAATGATGTCAATAGGGTAGAGGCGACTCCCGCCTATACGCTGATAGGGCGCGACTATACCCTGCGTCTCGGGGCTAACCTGGCAGTAGTAGGCAATGGAGAGTCTACGAAGTTTCGCGCGGCTCCTGACGTGGCATTCTCTTTCCGCAAGGGTATCTATGCTCTGTCTGCATCTGTAGGAGGAGGAACCCACCTGCGCACTCTGGCTTGGAAGCACATGATGGATTACTATTCCAATCCGGGAGCCGGATGCTATGACGCTGCTTATTCCCCGATTGACGCGCGTCTTGCATTCCAGCTCAATACCGGTGGAAAATGGACCGTCGGCATTGAAGGAGCCTGGCGCACTACCCTCCATGAGAGCTTCGGAGGTCTCTACCAGGCGCTCCTCAATTCCAACCTCTCTGCTTTTGGAGATTATCCCGAGAATGGCAGGATACATGGTTTTAGCCTGGCTTTGAACGCCGGATATGAGTTTTGTCGCTACATTGCGCTCAATGGAAAGGCTTCTTGGCAACCCCAGAAGGGTTCGGAAGGGTTCTTGAATGGTTTCGACCGTCCGGAATTTACAGCAGATATCTCTGCCGAATCAAAGCCGATCGATAAGCTCTCCCTGCGCCTCGACTATCATCTTAGGGCCAAGCGTCTTCTCTTGCCCGGAAATATGAGCCGTCTCGATTTCTCAGCCTCTTACCGCATCACCGACAAGATCTCCGTCGGCGCCGAACTCAATAATCTCCTCAATCGCCACGAGCAGTTCCTCCCCGGTCTCCCTCTCGAAGGCTTCAACGCCACAGGCGGAGTCCAACTCATATTTTAGTCAACCGATAGCGTCGATAATTTGTTAAAGAAATAGCAATATACCCAGATACTCGAAAGGATCTAAATATGAAGAAAAAAGATAAAGATACAGACGATAAGGACCTCACTCTCGAATATTCCAACGAAGACGACCGCGCCTATGGGCTCGCAGGTATGGCCATCTCTTTGGCTGCCCTCGATGCCTTCGACCGTATCGCCGAGGTGAGCCTTGACGGCGACGACGACACCATGGTGGAGTTCTCCAATGAATATTATTTCTCAGGAAGTCCCTCCATCTCGCCCAAAAGCACTTGGGATAATCTCGTGCATAATTTCCATATCACAGCCTCTATGGTGATCAGCAATGTGATGTCGCGCTCCATGGTGAGAATGCACCGCGACGTGCCTGTCGACATTCTCGGCGCTCTCCACGACGAGATACTTCGCGAAGGGCGCGACAGCTGCGGTCTGGAAGACGACGAGATCGATGCTCTATTCAATCGCACATTGAGCTATTCGCGCCGCATCTTCTCCAACCCACGCCTTCATCCTGCCATCGATGAGTTTGCACGCATCATTTCTCGCCGACGCACTCTAAGTGGCAATGAGATTCGCGATGAACTGAGAGTCCTGCAGATAATATGATTTGAAAATGGAGAGAGATTCTGATCTGACTGTCAAGGAAATGCAGGCTCAGGTCGACGGCTGGATTCGCGACATAGGCAAGGGCTATTTCCCCCCGCTTGCAAATATGGCCATTCTGACCGAGGAAGTGGGTGAACTGGCCCGAGTCATTGTGCGCCGCTTCGGCCCGCAGGTGTCGAAACAGACCGACCTTGACCGCAATCTTGAGGAGGAACTCGCCGACGTTCTTTGGGTAGTCACCTGCCTTGCCAACCAAACCGGAGTCGACCTCACCGAAGCCTTCCGAAAGACCATACAAAAAAAGACCAACCGCGACCGCAATCGTTTCAAATAACCCAATAATCCAACAACAACCCAACTCCATGAACCAAATCATTGAATGTGTCCCTAATTTCAGCGAAGGACGCGACAAAGCTAAGATAAAAGAAATCACCGACGCCATCCAAAGCGTAGAAGGTATAAGTCTCCTTGATGTAGATCCCGGAGAAGCCACCAACCGTACTGTAGTGACTTTCGTTGGAGCTCCCGACGCTGTGCTGGAAGCTGCTTTCCGTGGTATAAAGAAAGC
>CAYNPB010000135.1:0-7572 GCA_964399005.1 uncultured Sangeribacter sp. | reverse complement strand
GGCTAACATTGGTAATTCAGCCACACGAAAATTACCGCGATACGAAAATTTAGCGGCGAAGGCTCGAAGCAGAGTCTTCGCCGCTGATTAAATTTTCTTACAGTCTATTTCGCTCATAGCCTTATCTCTATTTTGGCACTGTAGAATCACCTTCTACATAAATTTCTGATTACAACATAATTACATCTTACAATGCAGAGAAAGTGTAGAGAAATTTCTCTACATTTTTCTTTTATATATCCACTGGAACCTATACCTTTGCGTCAAAAATTAAATAACAATGAAAAAGATTTCAATTCTTGTCTCAACCCTCCTCCTTTCAGGTGGTATACCGGTAATGGCATCCGATTTTGCAGCTCCCGACAACGGAAACACGTCTGAGTCCAAAACGGTTACAAAATCTTTTTTATCCATAAAAGCAGAGTCTTTGCTAGGGGCAACGCAGTCGTAGGACTCACTACAGCTCTTATAGGAATACCTGACGGAAAGCCAACCGATGGAGATATGGTTATCTTATTAGGCGCAGCCTTTGGAGCATGTGGTGCCTACACAGCAATTTGTCCTCCAGTAGCGATTACACTTTCTGGCATTTCCCTTATTTGTGCCATAATAGGTACATGTATGAATGGATCTTCTGGATCTTCCTACTAACTAAAAATACAACTATGATGAAGTTTCTTGAGAGTATTTACAAACCTTTTCTGTTTGCTCGTTACTCACTGTTCTTAAAGAGTAATAAAAATGGAAAACGAACTTTTTCTATAAATGAAGAATACGGAACGCTATCATTCTTCAATATAATAACTCCTATATGGCTTGAAGTTACTTTGATACTCATATTTGCAAATATCGTACCTATAGTTTACAACACACGTCTTATTATAATTGGAATTTGTATTATCATCAATTATACAATCTCTAAGCTAATTATACAATATCTTAAAAAAAATGAATTTGTTACGGAGACTATACAGGAATTTAATACAACTGAGAATATAGCAGTTAAGTATAATGGTTTTCTATACTGTTTGTTTGTACTATGCTTATACGCTATGCTACCATTTATTCCTATTGTTTTGTATTTTGTCATATAAAACTACATATCTACTAAGAAATTAGAATCATTCTACACAACATAGTTTAGATTGCCTTTGCTACAGCGACTAACTAATCCGCTTTCTTATAGAGGGTGCGTGCTATAAGTATTCGTTATATTTGTCCCTTACTAAGGTTCAATTTATTAATGATTAACGGTGTGTAGTAAGATCTAGGAAGATGTTCTATTTCTCTTCTGACAACACCCATTCAGACCCAGGGTATCGAAAGGAAACATTTCGGAAAATAAAATCTCTTGATTGAGGAAACATTGTTAGATCTCTTTTGGAATCATTTTCCATCATATTAAAAAGAGTATAACCTTTGAAGACTGATAATTGATAGTTGGAACTGATTAATACATTCACCTAAAAGTATTATCTTTGCGTCTGATTACTCTTCATCTCTATGAAAATATCCCTTTATCAGACATTCAGATTACTTATACTACTAACCTGCGTAGTACTGACAGTTATCGGATGTAGCCATAAGAAATATGACGAGACTCTTAATCAAGCAGACGCAGTGCTTGATATGTATCCTGACTCTGCCCTATCCATTTTAGAGACCATCGACCCGGCCTCTGTCAGCGACAAAGAAGAGAAGGCACGTTATGCACTTCTGTTCTCCTTGGCTACCCTCAAAGCAGATTACACTTCAGATGAAAGCGTCAAAAAGGCAGATTCTATATTTAGTCCCGCTTTTGAATATTATAAAGACAAAACTCACCCGTCGAGAGAGACTATGCTTGCCCACTTTACTGAAGCCTATTTACAGGATTCTGCTATTATCAGTCTTAAGGAGTATGATAAGACTATTGAATTGGCATATGCGCTCAGGGATTATAATTACGAGACGTTATCTTATCTGAATAAAGCTGTTCTATATCATCTTGCTTTCTTAAGTGACGACGAACTGAAATGCATCACCGAAGCGCAGAAGATTATTCCATATGTGACTATACCTTATATTAAAATCCTGACAGCTGAAGGTGCGGGAGATGCCTACTTTAGCATCGCAGACAACGAAATCGCCCAAGAATATTATAAGGAGATGCTTGCCCTTGCGAAAGAGGCAGGAGATTCCGAATTCATATATAAGGCTTATAAACATTTAGCTTCAATATACTCAGCACAAAGTAAATACAAGGATTCTTTGACAATATTACTACCTCTACTTGCCGATACAACATTTGTCAAAAACCTCCAGCCCGAAGAGATTGTATTTTATTCTGAGACTCTGCTTTTTTCTGGTCATAAAGAAAAAGCGAGAGAATTAATCGAATTACTCCGGGATACGAATGAGGGTTTATGTTATTACTCTGCATTGGCTCAATATTATACTTATGAAGGAAATTATAAGAAGGCATGCGAAATGAATGATTCTCTGATGATCTACAACAACGCTCTTATAACTGAAAAAATACGCTTCAGCTTACTTCATCAGGAAAAGGAATATGACAAGAAATTAGCCGACTTAAATAGGATAGCTTACCACAGGAAATCTATCATCATACTATTGAGTTTAGTAGCATGCAGTCTCGGATTGTGTATTCTCCTGCTATATAATCAACTAAGAATCAGAAATATGGAGAAGAATATACTTATTAAAAAGGAAGAGAATAGAGAATTGACAGTACAACTGAACAAGCTGGAGCATCGAGCATATAACCTTGAAAATGAATTAAAAGCCAATGAAGAGAAAATAAAGTATTCAGAGCAACGATTGGTAACTATACGTAAAGAAAAGGAAGTCCTATACAGTGAGAAAGAAGCTATCAAGAATGATTTGAGATCCAAAACTCAGGATATTGAGCAGCTGACAAAAATATTGGAAACCAAAAAGGCGGCTTATGGGAATCTCGAAAAGAGACTTAACAACGATTTGACGGAGCATAGGCAAAAAATCGCTGCTCTGAAAAAAGAGAAGAGTGAGAACTTATTGGCTATGACACGCACCGAAGCCAAACTGTTGAATAATTGGCTTAATACACCTGTGCAGAAAAATGAGCGGAAAATAGAGGTATTCATCGAAAAGTACAGGGATAAGACCCTTCTTCAAACCATAGAAAAAACCGTGAACGACAGCACTGGAGGCATCATAGATTTTCTTAATCTAAACCTTAAACTGAAACCGGAATGGATTGAACAGGTGATCCTCGACATCTGTGGCTTCAACTACGTCTCAACCGGCAGTATCCTGAACATAACCCCTTCCAATGCCTCGGCACGCAAGACACGTATAAAGCATAAGCTATTAGAAACTAAAGATGAGGAGAAGAGAAAATGGCTTACAGAGCATATCCCAATGCTGCAATAGCCTTAGGCGATAGCCCAGTCTTCGATGGTGCGTGTAGACGATGAGCTTCATTGGGCTTTCCTAAGATGAAGTTCACAATCATACTTTTAACCACCTTATTTTCTGAATTGGATTTGCATCTCACATAGTAGGGCAACAACTCGTTAAGATGCCTCATCATAAGCAATTCCCATCTTTTCCGCAAGGTTCTCGATATCCTCTCTGAGGTTGTCAAGCAGCTCTCGCCTCCCCTCAAAGAAATAGCGGAGGGTGGACAAAAACAGTGCATCGATTAGGAAAACAGGAGATAACAGATTTATATTGCCTTATGGGAGGAGGGCGTCAGGTGGGCAATTGGGATTGACTGCTCTGATAGAGTCGGCTGCGGAGCCATTCGAGCTTCCGTTTCCTCTCCGGGTTGAGCCGGCATTTCCTCTTTCAAGCCTTAATGCTCCTTTTAGGTGAGGCAACAGGGCTTCCCGCGTGGTGATGTAAACTTTGGTGGTCATGACACGGGGGAAGCGGTTAAACCAAGGGTCTACTGTTCCTATCCAACTCACATTCACCACTTCGGGCCACGCACGAAAAGTGTCCCACAGCTCGAATATACGACTTTTGGCGACGGGTGCCACACCGAGGCGTCCGTCGCTGAATCTTACTATGCAAAGGTAATGACCCCGCACGCGCTTATCCTGGTCAAGTTGCTCCTTCGTAGAGCGGGCAGTGACGGTTATCTTCCTGCCGTGAAGGTGGTTAATGTCTGTCATAAGTTTGCGGAACGCAGGACCGTGGGAAGAGGTATCGGTGATATTGTTTACGGCGATGTGTAGATGTATCATCTCATGGATCACCACATCCTCCCAAACGTCAGTGGGAAGATCAAAGTCAAGGCTGATACGCATTTCGAAATCGGAGCAACGGCGCCGCCCCCACGAGCTTGACACCTTATAAGCTAATTTACCCCTGAAAGTACGCGCATGGGTAAGCCGGAAGCGCGGCACAGGTAACCCACCCCCGAAAATACTCTCATTAAAACGCTCAAACGCCTCACTTACAAAATTAAGATTCGGAACCATAACACTACTATTGAATTACAAACCTATTGTTGCATCAAAAATCATACCAAAAGTCCGCGAGTGGCTCAACTTCCTCGAAAGTTAACCCCACGGTTTCGTACCAAAAGCTTATCAAAAGCTTACATTAGAAACTCGTCAAAAATTCCCGTAAATTCACCGCTTTAATCCCGTTGTAGGTATTGGGAAAAGTATCACGTAATGTTACGAGTATCTTCTCATAATTATCAGGAATGACTTCCAGATTTCCAAACTCTCGCGAAGCTGTAGCCTCATCAAGCACCGTCAAAGCCACCTGTATATACTTTTTCTCGCTCCCCTTCTCGGCAATGAAATCTACTTCGCGTCCACCTTTAAGCACCCCGGTAGTGACCTTATATCCTGCAATAATCAAGTGATTGTAGACAGCGTTCTCCATAAGCCCGGACACATCATGTGGTCTATACCCGACAATGCTGTTGCGGATACCCAAATCCTCAAAGAATAATTTCTCGCCAATCTCGAAAAACCTCTTTCCTTCAATTTCCCATCTTCTCGAACGGTTGATGACATATGCATCTTCAATATACTTTACATAGGTCTGCACGCTCGACACGCTGGCGGTCTGCCGTTGAGATTTAAGGTAGTCGGCGATCTTCTTTGCCGTAAAAATCTGTCCGATGTTATCCGCAAGGAAAAGAAGAAGACGTTGCAAAAAATCGGTATTCCTTACCGAATGACGTGTGACTACATCACGAAACACCACCGCATTAGTAATACCCTCAATATATTCACCCCATGTAGCTTGGTTAGGAAGATTTCTCAAATAAGGCAAGCCTCCATACCTAAGAAAACTTTGGAGCGTTGAGTCGCTATCTTCCAAGCCGTGAAACATCATAAATTCACCATACGACAATGGATGCACCTTCACTTCAATGCTTCTGCCGGCAAGGCGTGAAGCTATTTCCGAAGAGAGCATACTGGAGTTGCTTCCGGTGAGGTAAATGTCGTTGGCAGGATCTAAAGCCAATGAGCGCACCACCCTGTCAAAATTCTCCACTTCCTGAATTTCATCAAGAAAGATATAGTTTTTCTTCTCCTGAGAGAGTTTCGAATTAATCTCATCATACAGAGCTTTCGCGTCGACGATATGTGAAAAGGCGAAATCCTCAAGATTAATGGTAATGAAATTGGCAGACGGTTCCTTACTCCTGATTTCATTAGCCACAGACTTAAGTATATAGCTTTTTCCGACTCTGCGCTGACCGGTAAGTATCTTAATCATATCCTTACCGATATAGGGGCGTATTTGGTTCATATAAATCGGACGC
Source organism: uncultured Sangeribacter sp. (assembly GCA_964399005.1). Classification (GTDB taxonomy): domain Bacteria; phylum Bacteroidota; class Bacteroidia; order Bacteroidales; family Muribaculaceae; genus Lepagella. The sequence goes on along the minus strand of CAYNPB010000135.1, from coordinate 1,796 downwards.
TCAATAATCGAAACAGTATCTTCCATATCGAAAAAATTTTCAACGTAACAAAAACTTTTTACAAAAATAACAAAAATTTCCAATATAACGAAAACTTTATGTTAATTTTATAAAAGTTTCCAACGTAACGAAAACTTTATGTCAATTCCATAAAAGTTTCTAATATACCACCTCGGGCGAATAGGTACAAATGGGGTATTGAAAGCTATAAAGGGGAAAAACAGATGGAAATTTGGATTTACTGTCCTGTATATATTATCTTTGCACCTTGAATCGTGAAGTCGGCTCTAAAACGAGAGCATGATGCTTTTCTCATTCATATTCATCCACTAAGTTGGAAATTTAATTTTACCTGTGTATCCTTCATTTAACCTAACACCTTCCTACTTATGACACTAAAACGCTTATTTTGGCTTATATTCGTTTTGGCATTGTGTTGCGCAAATGCCCGGGCTCTCCGTGATAATACTTATGTTGGTGTAAGATCAAGGGGAAATATGAAGTGATGCACATTGACTCAGTTCTAAACTTCAATCAACCGAATGCCAAAGCCTCCTATAACTACGACCTTCCTAAAGGAAAAGCTACCATATCCATCTTTACCGATGAAAACGGTAATAGGGTATTGGGCACTACTAAGGAACAATGGAAAATACCGGGACCTATCGAATATGACACCATAATTTTTAATCCCAATGGTAAGGCATTCCACAGAGTAATTGTCACCAAGGATACCAAAGACAGTATAATAAAATCCGAAGCATTTAATATCACGGTGAAGGATTTTGAGTGGAAGCCTATCACCTACACCACCGCTCAACCACCAAATTTGGTTGCCGCCACAAATCCGGACGGTCAAGGTAATTGGACCGAGATACACACCTATTATGCAGGTGATAAAAAAATGAAAAAAGAGGCGTATCTCACCCGAAAGGTTTCCAAGCTGTCGCCCGAAGAGAAAGAATTAGTGCAACATTACTATCAACTTGCTACGCAAGCCGAGCAACAACGCTCAGATAGCAGAAGCGGCATAATCATGAGATGTATATGGGTATTGGCAGGCTGTATAGTTGTAGGGTTCTTCTCCCGCTATCCTCGTTTCATCAATATCCATCTCCAAGGTTGGCTGGCTATGCTTGCAGGCGTGACCGGCATTGTAGCCTGTGGCTGTATGCTAAACGCTATGAAAAAGGAAGATATGGCCACTGCAGGACTTATCATCGCCATTGTCTATATGCTTGTTATGGTAGGTTACATTTGGGCAATGCTCAGTTATCTGGAAGAAGACCGTAGATTAAGTAATTTGGAGATAAAAATCCCCATAAACATACTCCGATGTCTGCTCCCCTTATTTGGTTTAATAATCGGGTCGGATATGTACACATTTGCCACAGGAGTGCTGTGTGCGGGTATCGGTGTCTTGGCATGGTTCCCGCTTAAGCAAAAGGGTGAACGATGCCCCGGTTGCCACAGGCACAACACAATCGAAACCGTTTCCGTAATCGACTGCGGAACGAGAACCGACCGCTCCCATTTCTACGGATCAGGTTATACCGATGTTTACACCACAGTCTATGAAAGACTAAAGGAGTTTCGGAGATGCTACAAATGTGGCTACTCTTATTACACCTCTATACACGATGGAAAGGTTCTATCCTCCCGGAGGCATCGCGAGGAGAATCCTGCTCCACGTCCAAACTCGTCAGGGTCACGCAACGCCACTACCCCACATAACACTTATGACTGCATCCATTGCTCCGGTGCCGGTCCTTTCCGTTGCAACATAGGAATAGACA
>CAYNPB010000134.1:0-7600 GCA_964399005.1 uncultured Sangeribacter sp. | reverse complement strand
ATTTTCTCACCACCCTTGCCGATGATGATACCTTTCTGTGTGTCGCGCTCCACATATATCACAGCCATGATATGAATGGAGTTTTCCTTTTCCTCAAATTTTTCAACGAGAACTTCTGCGGAATATGGTATTTCCTTATCGTAGTTGAGAAGGAGTTTTTCGCGGATTATCTCAGTGACGAAGAAACGCATCGGCTTGTCGGTCAAGGCATCTTTGCCGAAGAAAGGTGGGGATGGGGGAAGCAGCTCGATGATGCGAGCCTTTAGATTCTCGACATTGAAGTTCTGGATAGCGCTGATGGGGAAAATCTCAGCATTCGGGAGACGCTTCTTCCATGCGTCAACGAGAGCCTCAAGCTCCTCATTATTCTTGAGAAGGTCTACCTTATTGATCACTAAGAGCACAGGGACTGTCTCTTTAGCAACGCGATCGAGGAAATCCTTGTTTTTCTCCGGGTCTTCCACCACGTCGGTGACGTAGAGAAGGATGTCGGCATCAGTGAGCGCGCCCTCGGAAAATTCGAGCATGGATTCCTGCAATTTATATTTTGGCTTGAGGACACCCGGGGTGTCGCTGAATACGATTTGATATTCGGGAGTGTTTACTATGCCAGTGATACGATGGCGAGTAGTCTGAGCCTTTGAAGTTATGATGGATATGCGCTCGCCTACGAGGTCGTTCATAAGAGTAGACTTGCCCACGTTAGGGTTGCCGACGATATTCACGAAACCTGCACGGTGAGTGCCTGCGTATTCGGGTGTTGTGACGGGAGTGTTTTCAGTCTCGGTGTTGATTTTGATTTCTTCCATAATATATACGTGTTTTTCAGTTATTATTCATTTAGAACTCTGTGAAGGAGAAAGGAAGCAAGGATGAGATGGAGGGGAATACGAAGATATTGTCTGCCCCGAAGAGAATCACCTCTATAGGTCCATACAGATGCTCATATTCAAGAAGGGATTGCCGGCAAGCACCACAAGGGGAAATCGGGGAGGCTTGGAACGGCGCCTCATCTTCTTCCCCTTTAGGCATGATGCCCACATTGCGGGCAGCAATTGCAATCTTTTTCATCGCCATGCAGGGATTGAGCGAAGATGCCTGCCAACAAGCATTGCGCTCGGCGCAGATGCCGGAAGGGTAGGCGGCATTTTCCTGATTCGAACCGCTCACGATAGAGCCGTCTGCCATGCGGATAGCGGCCCCGACATTAAAGCGGGAATAGGGAGCATAGCTTCGGTAGGTCATCACCTTAGCCTTCTCGATAAGCTCGCGGTCGGATGTGGATAGCTCATCAGGGGAGAGCGTCTTATATGTTATTTCTATCTTTTTTTCTTTCATCTTGGGTTGTAACCTTTATAGTATTAACAAATTTTTTGCAAATAGGTGGAGTTAACAATTGCAAAAATCACAAAAAAGTATTACCTTTGCATTCCCGAACGACTTTTTCGTCGAGTTTTCGATGTAGACATCAATATCATCGAAACACTTAGATAACGCGGCCAAGCCGCACGAGTTGCCTCTGTAGTTCAACGGATAGAATAGAAGTTTCCTAAACTTTAGATAGGGGTTCGATTCCCCTCGGAGGTACAAGAATTGGGGGCCGCAATGTGTGTGCCCCCCAATATTTTTATAACCGGCTCTTTCAGATAAAAGCAAAGGGTATCCGGGTTAATACAACGAGCAACAACTACGTTATGAAAAGAGCTTTAATAACAGGAATCACGGGGCAAGACGGGTCGTATCTCGCCGAGCTACTCATAGAGAAGGGATACGATGTGCATGGCACCATCAGGCGCTCGTCGGTAGATTTTCGTGAGCGAATCGCGCATCTCGAGGGGCACCCACAGTTTCATCTGCATTATGCCGACCTTACCGACTCAATGTCGGTGATTAAGGTGCTGAATGCAGTGAAGCCCGATGAGGTGTATAATCTTGCGGCTCAGAGCCATGTGCAAGTGTCGTTTGACTCGCCTGAATATACGGCCAATGTAGATGCCACAGGAGTATTGCGTCTGCTGGAGGGAATCAGGCAATGCGGACTGACCAAGACCTGCAAATTCTATCAGGCATCCACCTCTGAGCTATACGGGAAGGTGGTGGAAGTGCCTCAGAATGAAGACACACCATTTCATCCCTACAGTCCGTATGCAGTGGCAAAGCTCTACGGCTATTGGATAGTGAAGGAATATAGAGAAGCCTACGGGATGTTTGCATGCTCCGGAATACTCTTCAATCATGAATCGGAAAGGAGAGGGGAGACCTTCGTCACCCGCAAGATCTCTCTTGCTGCAGCCCGCATAGCACAAGGAAAGCAAGAGAAGCTATATCTTGGCAACCTATCGTCGCGTCGCGACTGGGGATATGCCAAAGACTATGTGGAATGCATGTGGCTCATCCTGCAGCAGCCGGAGCCGGAAGACTATGTGATAGCCACCGGCGAGCAGCATTCCGTGCGCGAATTCTGCCTCTATGCATTCCGAAGGGCTGGCATCGAGCTGGAATTCGTAGGAGAAGGAGCGGAGGAGAAAGGTATCGACAAGGCCACGGGGAAAGTAGTGATCGAGGTATCGCCTGATTTCTATCGTCCTACGGATGTAGTGAATCTTTTGGGCGACCCAACCAAAGCAAAGAAGAAATTAGGGTGGGACCCGACTACAAAGACCTCTTTCGAGGAGCTCGTCAATCTGATGGTGGATGCAGACATGGCAAAAGTGGCTATCGAGCGTGCCGGAGATCATGTACGCACCAACCTTGCTGAATTCTTGGAAAAAGGAATCGTGAAATGATGAAATGTGATTCGAAAATATATGTGGCCGGCCATCGCGGCATGGTGGGATCGGCCATCGTCAGAGAGCTTCAGCGGCAAGGATATACAAATATCATCACCCGCACTCACTCGGAGCTTGATCTGACCGACCAGCGGGCTGTCAATGATTTTTTTGCAAAGGAGAAGCCTGAATATGTGTTTTTGGCTGCAGCAAAGGTGGGAGGCATCGTCGCCAACGCCGAGCATCTTGCCGACTTCATGTATGAGAACATGATGCTTGAGATGAACGTGATCCATGCAGCATGGAAAAACGGCTGCAAAAAACTGGAATTTCTCGGTTCTTCATGTATCTATCCGCGCATGGCACCTCAACCGATGCCCGAGTCATGCCTTCTGACATCGGAACTGGAGAAGACCAACGAGGCGTATGCTCTTGCCAAGATCTCGGGACTGAAATACTGCGAATATCTCAACCGCCAATACTCTACCGACTATATATCCGTGATGCCAACTAATCTCTACGGACCCAACGACAATTATCATCCGGAGCATTCACACGTGCTTCCTGCATTGATAAGGCGCTTCCATGAAGCGAAGGAGAAGGGGCTGACGGAAGTGACTTGCTGGGGCGACGGCTCGCCGCTGCGCGAGTTTCTCTACGTAGACGATCTCGCCAATCTCTGTGTGTTCCTGATGAACAACTACAGCGGCAACGAGACTGTGAATGCCGGCACCGGCAAGGAGCTTAGCATTAAGGAGCTGACAGAGCTTGTAGCCTCGATAGTGGGATATGAGGGAAAGATACTTTGGGACACTTCGCGCCCCAACGGCACTCCGAGAAAACTGCTCGACGTGAGCAAAGCTACAAGATTAGGATGGACCTATAAGACGGAACTTGCCGACGGCATCCGGCTATCTTACGAAGATTTCCTCCACAATCCGATGAGAGCGGAAAGATAAAGCTCTTGAATATAATGCATATGGATGACCCGGATAAACATTGGGTTTTGAAGCAGATTGGGTAAATAAAAAAATGGAAAAATAAATATATGAAGAAATTTTTGATTTCGGGGGTTGCGGCGATGGCTGCTCTCGCCATGATGGCAGATGATGCCAAATATGTGTTTTATTTTATTGGCGACGGAATGGGACTCGGACATGTGAATGCTACGGAGGCCTACAACCGCGATGTGCTAAAGAGCGAGCAACCGATACTGATGATGACATTTCCCGTGGCATCACAGGCACGCACTTATTCAGCATCATCACCCATCACCGACTCTGCAGCTGCCGGAACCGCACTATCCACCGGATTCAAGACAAAAAACTCCATGATCGGGATGAATCCTGACACGGTGCCCGTCAATAGCATCGCGGTCGACTTCATGAAGGCAGGCTATGCAGTGGGTGTAGGCACTACAGTGCAGGCCGATGACGCCACTCCGGCTGCCTGGTATGCCCATGCGGCCAACCGCAATATGAAGGAGACAATCGCTCCGCAGGCTGCCGAAAGCGGTCTGTCGTTTTTAGCCGGAGGGCATTTCAAGCTTCAGGGAGCGGGCGACGAAGCCTTTGCAGAGTTTCTCAACGTAATGCGCAAGGGTAATTATGAAATTGCCGAAGGATATGCAGCATTCAACGAGCTGAAGAAGAAAGGGGGAAAGTTTCCTCAGAAAGTGTTGATGTATTCCGACAATCCGACTTGGGGACAAGTAGGCTACACTATCGACTCAATACCCGGGGCTATGACGTGCGCACAGATCACAGAGGCTTGCCTGCATACTCTGGAGAGCGTGAATCCCGACAAATTCCTCATGATGATAGAAGGGGGGAACATAGACTGGGCAGCCCACGCCAATGATGGGGGAGGAGTAATCAAAGAGATTCTCAACTTCCAGGATGCCATCAATGTGGCTTATCAGTTCTATCTGCGCCATCCGTCGGAGACGCTTATTGTGGTGACAGCCGACCATGACACGGGAGCTATGGCTTATGGGCGCAACGGCGGGCGCTACAACATCGCGTATGCCGATGCTCAAAAGATATCGAAGGATAATTTTGGAGAATGGACGCGCAATTGGGGCAAAACCACCGCCAATCCGACATGGGAAGAGATGGAGCAGGTGCTCAAGGAGAAGCTCGGATTCTGGAGCACCGTGCCGGTAAGCGAAAGGGAGACAAAAGAGCTGAAAGAGCTTTTCGATGAGACCTTCATCTCCAAGAAGGCTGAGGATGAGAAGACTCTCTACCAGACTTTCAATGCCTTCACGGCAAAAGCGTTCTCTATCCTCAACTATCATATGGGAATCGGATGGACCACAACCTATCATGCCGGCAATTTTGTACCTGTGTATGCAATCGGGGCAAATGCCAATTATTTCACAGGAAGCTTGAATAATACCGAGATTCCGCTACTTATCAAAAAAGCAGCAGGAGTAGAGTAATAAGGGTCAAGAACCAAGAGTCAAGGACCAAGGGGGAGGATTAAGGGTCAAGAACCAAGGACCAAGAGTCAAGGACCAAGAGTCAAGAACCAAGGGGGAGGATTAAGGGTCAAGGACCAAGAGTCAAGAACCAAGGATTAAGAGGCAAGAGGCAGAACAGAAATGGCAAAAGCGAAATATTACGTCGTATGGAATGGGCGGCAACCCGGAGTCTACGATAACTGGAGCGACTGCGAGGAGCAGATACTGAATTTTCCGGGGGCAAAATATAAAAGTTTTTCCTCGTCGGCAGAAGCGGCGAGAGCCTTCCGTGGGGGTGACGACGATAATAATGCCGCCGACCTCGGGACGCTTCTGATAGCAGCGGCTGACCATCGCGACGGGATGGGGCAGGGGGGGAGCATGCCCTCCTACCTGTCGAACCCCGACATCGATAAAGATGCCTGGGCTGTAGATGCCTCCTGCATGGGGAATCCCGGCATCATGGAATATCGGGGGGTGGAACTCTCTACGGGGAGAGAAATCTTCAAGGTCGGGCCATTTCAGGACGGCACCAATAATATAGGTGAGTTTTTGGCAATCGTGCATGCATTGGCAGAGATGCACCGTCGGAATGAATGGCACAACATATATTCTGACTCTAAGACGGCTCAGGCTTGGATACGCAATCGGCAGGTGAAGACTCAGCTGAAGCAGACGGATAGGAATGCGAAGCTTTTTGAGTTGCTGGGGAGAGGAATAGTGTGGATAAGGAGCCATACTTGGCCGGTGAAAATAATGAAGTGGCAGACGGAGCTATGGGGAGAAATCCCCGCTGACTTCGGACGCAAATAAAGAGTTAAAATTATGCATCTGAGAAGCTGGATTACTGAGTTGCTAAATTCGATGCTGTCGCCTGAGACGGCGGCGCCATTGATTAGCCCTACTCTATTGGTAGTGGTGGCGTTGATATCTCTTGTGTCGTATTTCCTTTGCGAGCGGATAGTGACTCCACTTACAGATCTCATCACCCGAAAGACGGAGACTGAATGGGACGATGACATTCTCAACGAGAAAGCCATGAAGGCTATCTCCCAACTTGCACCGGCCTTGATATTGGCATGGCTTCTTCCGCAAGCTTTCTCCAATCATGCCTGGGGCGTGATGCTCATCGAGAAGCTTACGAAGGTATATATCGTCTACGCCGTCGTCAACCTTCTGTGTGTATTGATGTCGAATACAGTCGATGGATTTGAGAAGCGCGACAAAGCGGCAGAGCACAATCTCTCGGTGATAGAGGGTGCTTTGAAACTTATAATGATTCTGATAGGCATCATCATAGCTCTCAGTATTCTCTTCGACAGGAAACCGACGATGGTTCTGACCGGGTTCGGTGCTTCGGCAGCAGTGCTGATGCTGGTGTTTCAGGACACGATCAAGGGTTTTGTAGGAGGTGTGCAGCTAACGCTCAACAACATGCTGAAGAAAGGGGACTGGATCATATGCGACAAGGCCGGGGCCAACGGGGAAGTGCAGCAGATAAAGCTGACCACGGTGAAAGTGCGCAACTGGGACAATTCCATCGTCACCATCCATCCCTACACGCTGATAAGCGACTCCTTCCGTAACTATCAGAATATGCGTCAGGTAGGGGCACGCCGAGTGGCACGCTCAATATATATAGACTTTGATTCCATACGCTTTCTTCGCAAGGATGAGATAGATAGGCTTTTGGAGAAAGACCTCATATCGGAGCACTCCCTGAAACATGCAAACAAGGAAGTCAACCTGTCGCTTTTCCGAAAATACCTGATACGCTATCTGACATCGCATCCCGACGTCATCAAGAAGCATCCGGATCCGGCAGTGATATTGATGGTGCGCCAGCTTCAACCCACTCCACAAGGGCTCCCGCTCGAACTTTATTTCTTCACCAAGATCACATCCTGGGCAGCTTATGAGCGGCTGCAGGCCGATATTTTCGACTATGTCTATGCATGTGTGAGTGAATTCGGGCTCCGCATCTATCAAGCCCCCTCGGGGAGGGATTTCCGGACATTGAGTATTGAACAATAGCCAATAAGCGTAGATTTAGGGAAAGTTTTCGGAGGGAAATTTGGCTGATTAGGGATTTTTTTGTAATTTTGCACGGTCTTTTGACGAAAGGAGGCTCCGCGAGGGGGAGAGAGTCCCCGGAGCAGTTCCTTTTAAAGAAAGGCAAAAATTTAATATTTAATCATTTAAACTCTCAACACAATGCATCTTTCAACTGAAGAAAAACAGGAAATCTTCGAGAAGTATGGCCAGGGCAAGAACGATACAGGCAGCCCCGAAAGCCAGATCGCACTTTTCTCAATCCGCATCAAGCACCTCACTGAGCACCTTAAGAAGAACCACAAGGACCACGCTA
>CAYNPB010000133.1:0-7683 GCA_964399005.1 uncultured Sangeribacter sp. | reverse complement strand
CGGCTTTCATTGCTGTGCCACCTCGTTTCCCGATTGCGGATGCAAAATTACAACATTTTTTCGCGCAGTGCAAATCTTTTCAGAAATTTCTTATCAAATTAGCAAGATAAGGTGCATAACTCATTTTAACTTAAAGGAATCAAAATTTGTTAAAATTTCTTTAGTTTAGTTAATGAATTAAACCTATTTCTTACCCATTTGTTTTAACCTAGGGGAATTTGCTCAAAAAGCACCAAATCCAACAGGACTTGATGCTTTTTTTATATACTTATTGTATAATGTCTACGAAATACTACCTAATACTTAGTGTCTATCACCGGTAGTCCTTGAGAATCTCACGCAATCTCTTACGCGTAAAGAAGATTCTTGATTTCACTGTCCCGAGTGGCATATTGAGCTTATCGGAAATCTCTTCATATTTATATCCTGCCACATGCATCGAGAATGGCTTACGGAAATCCGGAGCAAATCCGGCAAGTATGTTGAAAATCTCCTGCATGGCATATGTCGTCTCGGGAGTCCCGATTCCCGAATCTTGCGACAGATTCAGATGATAGCAATCTTCTGATGAATCTATTACGGTATTCTCTCGGGTGTTTTTCCTATAATTGTTGATGAAAATATTGCGCATTATAGTGAGCATCCAACCTTTGAAATTGGCATTCGCAACATATTTGTCCTCATTGTTGAGGGCTTTAAGGGTCGTATCTTGCACGAGATCTTCTGCCTCCTCCTTATTCATCGTAAGCTTTAGAGCGAATGAGAGAAGATTGCTCTGCATACCCAATATTGAGTCATGGAAAGAAGTGGATACGTTCATAACTGTTAGTTAAGATATAGTAGGCTTGTCAGGCCTTAGAAGATAGATAGTTTAATTGTTTTACTCTTTTTCCATCGCAAAGTTAGGATATTTTTTTCAAACACACAAAAAAAATCTCATATTTTTTAAAACTTTTTTGAAAAATAATTGTTACTCCTTGTTAAAATACCTAAAAAGCGCGACCCTTCTCAGCCGCGCTTTTTCTTATTTATTCTTCTAATATCTTTTCTACTTTCACTTCCTCTATTCGAGTTGTCGACATCTTGGTGATCGTAAATTTCATATCTGCAATCTCAAAGGAGTCGCCTACTGCAGGCAGTGCCTCTGTATAATGCAAGATATATCCGGCTATCGTATTATAATCTTCCGATTCCTTTAAGTCTAATCCTAAGGCCTCATTGACAGCCGCAATCTCAGCCCTGCCGGAGATCTCATACGCTCCATCCGGCAACTTGCGGAATAACTGCCGCTGGCGATCGTGCTCATCTTCGATCTCCCCGAATATCTCTTCTACAAGGTCTTCAAGAGTCGCCAATCCGGAAGTGCCACCAAATTCATCGATGACAATACAGAGCGATTTCTTTTCAGCTATCATCCGCCGCATCATTTTATTGGCAAGCATCGTCTCCGGAGTGAAGATCACCGGCTTGATATGTTCCCGCCAATCGGCATCAATATTGAAGAGTTCTGAAATGTGGATATACCCTACAACGTCATCAATATCCTCATTGTATACTACTATCTTGGAAAGACCGGTACGCGAAAATAGCGAAAGGAGATCCTCACGTGTAGTATTATCCTTTTCTACGGCGACTATCTCATTACGAGGACGCATACATTCTGCTATAGTAGTGTCTTTAAAGTCAACTGCATTTCTGAATATCTTGACCTCATTCTCCACCTCGACCTTTGCCTGCTGAGTAGAGTGAAGTTGCTCCTCAAGATAATCGTCAAGCTGATCCATTGTGATTAATCGTGCATCCACCTTATTCTCCTTTATGCCAAACAAGCCCATCAATCCTTTAGTTATGAATGATATGAACTTCGACACCGGGTAAAGAATAATATATATAATGTAGAGAGGCAACGCAAACATCCTCATCATGAAGTTAGGATTAATGCGAAATGTGGCCTTCGGTATAAATTCCCCACAGAGAAGTATGACAAGAGTAGAAAATATAGTGTTTGCTATCAGCACCATAGCTTCCGAATTTCCAAACCATCTTTCAAGCAATGGATTGATCAGTACGGAAAGTGTGATTCCATACACTACGAGCACCACATTGTTGCCTACCAAAAGTGAAGATATGAACATATCTTCATTTTGGCTAAACCCGCGGATAATACGGTCGACAAGTCCACCTCGCGAACCATCTATCTGCATCCTTACCTTATTTGACTGCACATAAGCTATCTCCATCCCCGAAAACAGGGCTGAAAACACCACCGCTATTATTGTGAGTATAAGTGCTACACTATTAGATATATCCATAGAAAAATTATATTATTGCTATCCCAGACACCTGAAACCTGAAGCCTGACACCTGACACCTCACCTCCTCATATCCTCATTGACAGGGAAAATGCCGGTCGGCTTCCTTATGGAGTATTTCGTCAATTGGTCGTTGCTTTCAAAGCCAAGCCCCTCAAGCATTCTGTCGGGGGTCTCAATGTGAATGAAGGAATCGCTGTAAAGGCGATTGTGACGCTGATCCCAAAACAATTGCTGCGTCAGAAACAGTTCTCCCGGCTCCTTGTGCAGCTCAACATTGCCATCAAGTTGCCAAAGATTGAGCGCTCGGAAAAATTTTGCAGAGTCTGCTGCCACAGAGGCAATCACATTAAACTTTCTATCATATTTCTGAAGATAAATACCCTTCGGAAAATTCCAATAAGGAGTGTCTACCTCATCATATACATTCCATAAGGGGGAGACTATCTTATACTGGGTGATACCGGAATCGGAGATTAGAGTAGCGACATTTACCGTAGACATAGAAGGCATCTTCGAAGGGTCGATGCGCGAAGCCACTCCAAGCTTTCCATCATCCTTACACCCAGGTAAGGCTACAGTCAGAGCGACAGCCATTGCTGCCATCACTCCCGACCATCGTCCAATCCTAAAATCAAAGTTCAAAATTCAAATTTATTAATTGATCTTTCTCTTGAAGAACCAAACTTCATTGAAGTTGACTCCTACCATGATATTGAAATAATTTTCCGACAACATATTCACGGGCGATGTCTGGCGATGACGCCATTCAAGACCGAAGTTGATCATTGTCTTTCCTCCCGGAGCAGTGAATCCGGTGCCAAGCGAAACGCCAAACTCTTTCATGGTGTTACCGTTGATCTTCAGATAGTCGTCTGTATAAGATGCGCCAAGTCGCCACGGCATTCTCTCCAAATAGCTGCCTCGGATATTGTGGATATATTCGCCTCCTACAGCTATTTTCTTACGGTCGTTGAATTTCATGCCGACGAATACTTCCTGTCCTGATGCATCATAGAGAGAAGAGAAAGGGGCATGAGACCATTGCTGAATGGAGAAATCAGCCTCTACCATAATGCGATGCACTTTTTCATGAATGAATGAGAGCCCGACTCCAAACGACTGTGGAGAATAATATTTCCCCTTCATCGAAGTGCTCACTACTGTATCGGCAATGGCATCCGATGTGAGGTCTTGAATTGTGAGCCAAGTATTGCCATGGAAAGTTTTCTTGGGCGAATAAGTGGCTCCAATAGTCAAGGAGTTATATTTATTGAGAGGTTGCTTATACTGCACTCCGGCTACAATATTCCAATCGCGGATTTGCATGATGTGCTCAAAAAGAGATTGGCTGGCTCCTGACGGAGAGGAATACACATCATTTTGAATAGTACCAAAATCATACGATACATTCACACCTACGGAGAATCCTCCAACTTTTCCCGACACTCCTGCATATGCCTCTGTAATTCCGCCCGAACCCTGATTGCTGCGAGCACCATACTTAATGGCATCTCCAAATGAGTAGCCTACTTGAGTGAGAGGCACCATACCGATCGACATTCCCATATACTTTGACAACGGAAATTCCATCGTCACATAGTCAAGGCCACCACCATATCCGTGGCTTTTGCCGGAATTGTCTTTACTCCACTGCATATTCATATTGGCGCCCATGTCCCAAAGGAAAGTCAGCGAGTCGATGGAGGCATATGATGCCGGATTCATGACATTGATCTGACGCCCGGACTGCATGGCAAAGCCTACGCCACCCATCTGCCGCTGCATTGACGTGGCGCGTTCTCCCATCATGCCATAGCCATACATAGAATATGGGGTGTTGACATCTGCGTTTGCAACATTTATGAATGATAGCAACGCCACCGCGGCGCCTAATGATTTTAATTTAGATTTCATTGTAATTATAGATATAATGCAGACCTCTGGCCATCAAGTCAGGGACATGAGACACCGGTATGCGCGATTTGATGCAGGAGGCAAGCAATCCGGCATCTCCTCCGGTCAACACAAGCCTGGTGCATCCAAATTTATTTTTATATTGACGATATGTCTCTACTATCTCATCGGAAAGTCCTAACACAACTCCGGATCGTATGGAGGTGTCGGTCGAGTCTCCTATGATGGGACGCGGACCCTCTGAATCCAGCATCGGAAGGGCTGATGTATGCGAATGAAGCGACTCAAATCTAAGTCTAAGGCCGGGTGCTATTCGTCCGCCACGAAAAGCAGGGCTCGCGTCCACCACATCAAGAGTGACCGCTGTGCCGGCATCCACCACCATTGTGGTGTCTCCCTCAAACAATGTAGCGGCCCCCGCCGCTAACGCTATCCTATCAAGGCCAAGCGTAGAGGGTGTGGAATATTCTATTTTTACAGGGAAGCGGGTTTTGTGTGAAAGGATGAGGAGTCGCCCGTCAAGAGCAAGGCGTAGAGATTCCACAAGCCTTGGATCGATTTTCCCTACTGAACAAAAGGCTCCACATTCCGGACGCCAACGTTCTATTATAGTGAACATATTTTCCACATTATCATCCGACAGACGGCACATGTCTACCGGCTCACCATCTTCAAAAAGAGTGAGCTTAAGCAAGGTGTTGCCTTGGTCTACGGCGATAAAGCGTTTATGTTCCATACTCAAATTCAGGCTTTGTTTTCTTTCTTCATCTGCGAAGCGATCATCCAGCTCGACACTATCTGAATCACAGCCCCAGCCATCGTGAAAGCCACTGTCTGGCGCATCACTGCTATCGGACCGGCAAAAAATCCGGAATAATATTGAAGTTTATAAAACCAAAAGGCAGCCCCCACTATAAAGCACATTCCTGCCCAAAATTCGAGCCGACGAAGGCGACGGAGCCTGAGTGAATCGGTAGGTGCATTCACATTTACAACTCGTGCACAGGTATACACCAATGCGCCGGCTGCATACACCCATTTTGTCCACATCATGGAGTGTCCTATCCAACCCTGCAAAAAAGGAGCCATCATTGCCACAAGAACAAGGAGCAACCCAATGGCGGCGGCTACCTCAACATATCTTCGTCTCTGCTCAAGTTTTGCCGAAGATGCTACCGGCTGAGCGGATTCTTTCTTATTTTTCATCTATAGTTACCTTAATCTATAGTTCATTTAGATGGCGCGACAAGTATAAAAACGTCTTCGGTAGGACGCTTCATATGGTATTGCTCTCGCGCTATATATTCCAACGCATCATCCCCACACTCTATAGCAAGCCTGCGGCTCCTATAGTATGCAGCCGAATCCTTATTTTCCTTTATCTCCTTCTTAAGCCGAAGGATTTCCTTTTCAAACATCATGCTCTGGGTAAAAGACGCATCCTCATTGAGAAGCAATAGCCCAATGAAGAATACTCCTATTATCAGGAGTGGTATGTTGGCACATCTCTTAAACCAGTAGACGGTCTTTCTCGAAAAACTGCTCACCTATTTTTATTTAATTAATCCCCATAATTTATGGCATGGCCATATGGAATTGCAAAATTAATCAAATAAATGCGAAAAATCTAACGAACAATCTAAAAAAATGTGAAGAGATGCATTTTTCATACATTTCATCATATTGCAACATTTATTCAACACATTTGGATAGTCAATATTGTTATAAAGACAAAAGAACACAACACGATTCCAACATTACCCTATTCTCTCAAAAACATTATCAAATCACCTTAATCCTAATCCTACATATATAATTTGAGGCTGACCGGTGGTCAGCCTCAAATATTTTATAAGAATCTTTTTCACATCGATCATTCTTCCCCTAAGAAACTTTCAGCGTGAAGTCGGTCGCGTGTGTTGTCGACATCGAATGCTATCGAAAATTCGAAAGGAAGCACTTTGACAGGAGTCTGTGAGGCAAGCAGACGTTGGAAATCGCTGAGTGATTCCGGTTCGAGACCAAGCTCCGGAATTACCTTCATGATCTTGCCTGACAATCCGTATAACCCTGCCGAAACTATAACCCCTTCTTCAAATGCCTCACCGCCATATCGGTAATCAATCACTTCTCCTTCCTTATTGATCCTTGCATAAAGCGGACTTTCATCCTCTACAAAACGTGTAAGTCCCATGAGGGCTACATCGGCAGGAGATTCTTCCACAGTCTTTACATATTCCTTAAATTCATTGGTGGGGAAGATTGCATCGCAAGTCATTGCCACAAATTTTCCTTCGATTCCTTCTGAAGCAGCCTTAAGCGTGCAATAAGAATTGTCGGTAATTATCGGTCGTGTTATGACAGGCAGACCCTCCGAGCGTAGCTGCTCAAGGTAGTCCAGAAGTGGTTGCATACGTGCATTGGCTCCAACATAAATGTGTTCAGCTCCACACTTCATGAGCGTGTTGATAAGCACTCCCATCATTGGTTTTCCAAAAAGAGGCACAAGTGGCTTCGGCACTTCGTATCCTTCCTTCACAAATCGTGAGCCGAGCCCACCAGCTAATATCACAAAATCCATATCATTAACTTCAATTTAATCTTTAATTTTTTAATCCTTAAGAAGATCAGGTCGCAAGGTCCTGGTCCGCTCAAGAGCCTGATCCATTCTCCATTGAGCTATCTTTGCTTCATGTCCGCTAAGCAGGACCTCCGGCACTTTCCATCCATTGTAATCCGCGGGACGCGTATACACCGGCGGCGCCAACAGATTATCCTGAAAGGAATCAGACAGAGCCGACTGCTCATCCCCGATCGCCCCCGGCAGCAGACGCACCACGGCATCCACCACGCAAGCGGCCGGCAATTCTCCACCCGTCAGCACATAGTCGCCGATCGATATCTCCTTAGTGACGAAATGCTCCCTAATGCGATAGTCAATACCTTTATAATGCCCGCATAAGATAATTATATTATTGAGCAAGGAAAGGGAATTGGCCATAGGCTGGTCAAAAGTCTCACCATCAGGAGTCATGAAAATCACCTCATCATAATCACGCTCGCCTTTTAGCTTTGATATGCAGGCATCTACCGGCTGGATCTTCATCACCATCCCGGCCTCCCCTCCGAATGGATAGTCGTCTACCTTGCGATGCTTGTCAAGGGTATAGTCGCGCAGATTGTGCACATGAATTTCAGCCAGCCCCTTATCCTGAGCCCGCTTCACGATCGAACAATTCAGAGGAGATTCCAGCATCTCCGGCATGACGGTCAGTATGTCTATTCTCATTTCCTTTTTCTACTATATTTATATAAACGCACAAAGCGAGGCATTTTATCATAGAAACGGGGTGTCCTTTCACAAGGGCACCCCGGCTATCAGGAGGAGTCTGTATCCTCCATTGGAAAAAGCTATCAATCGATTTCTTCGTCTGCCTCGTAGCCACCCATCTCG
>CAYNPB010000132.1:0-7703 GCA_964399005.1 uncultured Sangeribacter sp. | reverse complement strand
ATGTCTGTTTCGATTAGGACTATTGAGGATGGTTTATTCCGGGGAATTGGCACTCATTGCGGAGGAGAGAGGGTGGGAATTGGGGTTGGAGTTGAGAGCATTCATTCGGTTTGTGCTCACTTCGTTCGCACCACAATCGGCTTCTTTGGGGAGGGGAGTGGGTGTGGTTGGATGGGGACGGGAAAGAACTGGGATAACTTAGACTCTCGGGGCGTTAGAAAATTCTTATTTGATAGTGTGTGATATTTTTTGTAAATTTGCGGGTGTTTATGGATATGATTGAAGGGAGGATGCTTAATATTGGGGTCATTTTCATTTGCAAGACTTTTGGGATGTCTCAAATATAATTCAATCTTCTTTAATTATAATAAGTTGCTATTTGATTTATGAAGAATTTCTTGCTTTTTATACTGTCAATTTTAATTTCAGTTTCTGCGGCGGCGCAGACTTCTGATTATTCGGCTGCTATGATCGTGTCGCATGGTAAAGAGTGGTCGGCCGACAAGGCTTGGGACTATGTCAGTGGATTGGTGGCAAAAACCATATTAATGTACTGCTCCCAGTATCCTGAGGATGACCTGTCTGCGGAAGCATACGAATGGTGTAAGACCTATGCCGACAATGCTATAGATGACAATGGTAATTTCTACAAATTCAAACAAGGGAGTCTTGACAATATCGCTTCAGGCAAGGTGCTACTCGATATTTATTCGCGGGAGGCGTCCGTGGATGCTGCTGGAGGAGAGCGTTATAGGAAAGCGGCAGAATATCTCTATAATTATCTTCGTTACGACTACAACCGCATCTCTCTGGAAGATGGGAGAAATGGTTTCATACATAAAGACTCTTACCCATATCAAATGTGGCTCGACGGTCTTTATATGGGAGCGGCGTTCTATGCTGAGTATCTTGCTGTGTTTGCTCCTGATGATGACGAGGGTTGGGCTGACATAGCTTTGCAATTTACGACCATACACCGCCACACATACGATGCAGAGAAATCGCTCAACTACCATGGATGGAGTGCCAATCCTTCAGATCCCAATTCATTTTGGGCTAATACGGAAGGCGCTTTTAAAGGATGCAGCAAGGAGTTCTGGGGTCGTGGAATGGGATGGTATGCCGCTGCTTTGGTTGACGTTCTGGGATTGATGCCTACGAGCCATCCCAACTATTCTGATATAGCTGAGATTTTCTCTCAAGTGGCAGAAGGGATTTGTCGATGGCAGGATGCCGAAAGCGGTGTCTGGTATCAGTTGCTGCAATACGACAATTCATTTGTGAGTGCCCGCGGAAATCACAACTATCTTGAGGCGTCCGCATCATGTATGTTCACTTATGCTCTGCTCAAGGGGATGAGACTGGGACTGCTCAATCATGAGGAGTTCAGTTCCGTGGCTCTTAAAGCTTATAATGGTCTACTCGACACATTTATCACCGAAAATGCAGATGGCGTGGATATTCATCATATATGCCGATCTGCCGGACTCGGACCCTTCTACAACTTCGAACGAAACGGAAGCGCAAGCTATTATCTGGATGGTAGTGATGTCAATATAGTCTCGAATGAGGGAAAAGGGATCGGCTCGTTCATAATGGCAAGCCTGGAATATGAGAAATTCACCACTTCCGGAATAAGCACTGTCCCAACAGAGCAGTCACGGAATGACATGATATTTGATATCTACGGACATCGGCTTTCGGAAGCGCCGAACGGATTATATATTGAAGTCCGAGACGGGATTGCTATGAAGAGAATTAAAAAATAATCGGACAAACATGTCATGCAATGTTTATCCGAGTAATGATGATCTAATATAAGAATACCTCTCCGAGGTAGATGTATTGGGGCTTCGGGACTTGGGCTTGCGGATGCCCTGCGGCTTCCGCCTCGGTACTATTGGAGACAAGGGGGTCTTACGGATGCCCTGCGGCTTCCGCCTCGGCACTATTGGGGACAAGGGGGCTGCCGAAGCTGAGCTGCGCTTCGCTGGCTGGCGCGGATGTCTTTACTCTGCATAGAGATTCTCCTCTTTCTGGGGAATATATTCGTCGACCAATCTGCTGATTTTTTTCATATCCGGTTTTTTATTGACATAGTCGGTCAAAGTGCCGATAGGGTAAAGGTCAGGATCAGAAGCTGATTGGAAGTCAGCAGCATCTTCCGAATAGTCTCCATCTTCTACTGCATCTTCTTCAATAGCATAGTCGCTAAAAGCAATTGAACTGTCGGCATCTTTATGATGTTGAATCCCTACCAAAAGAGTAGTAGGAATTATGCTTAACTGAGGATCTTCTCCCCAAAATCCGGGATTGTCGATGACTTCTGCCACTTTCTTGGCAATAAGGTCAGCGAACTCTTTTCTTGTCATATTAACGTTTTCCATAGTAATGTATTTTTATTATCATAACGTATCAATCAGCTTAATGGTTCTAATTTCTACGCATCTCGGATAGGAATATATTGACGCTATCATGCCTATAGGCGAACAGAGTCACCCGAATGTTTGTTGATATTGATAATTTGAGCCTTATGAATTCTTAAATCAATTAAAACTTACTGCCATGCTTCACGATCTACTTTTCCTTATTCTTGGCTTACTGCTTTTGGTGCTGGGTGCCAACTACGTCACAGACGGTGCTGTAGCAGTAGCCAGACATTTTAAAGTGTCGAATCTTATCATCGGGCTCACTGTCGTAGCACTTGGCAGTACGATGCCTGATATAGTTGTCTGTGTGGAGTCGGCATTTCAGAATAAACCTGCGCTTGCTGTAGGAGAAGTGATAGGATCCAATATATTTGATTTGCTTCTTGTGGTGGGGATTATGGGATTGGTAAGGCCATTTAAAGTGAGTGGAGTAATGCGTACTCAAGATCTTCCCATTTTATTCATTGCCTCAGCTTCGTTGTGGATAGCCGGCGACAGTGTGCTTTTCGATGGGGGACACCACAATGTCATCGACCGTTCGTCAGGAATCATGCTCATAGTGATTTTCATATTTTATATGTGGTTCATGATTCTTTCTTCTAAAAATAAGCAGTTGCAGGATTCTGATGATTCAGACGAGGCTGCCCCCATTCCTGATGATTCTTGTAATGAGTCGGAGGAGAAAAATATAGGTATTGCTTCAGCACACAGTATAAAATGTGAACTTAAGGAGTTTAAGTCGGAGTTCGCCAAGTTTCGGAGTAAACAATGGTTCTCATGGGTTATGATAGCAGTTGGTCTTGGAGCACTTGTAGTAGGGGGTAACTGGGTAGTGGATGGAGCGAGCGGAATGGCATTGAAGATAGGGATGAGTCAGGCTATGGTAGCTCTTACAGTGGTAGCCATTGGAAATGCCCTGCCGGATTTAGTGACATCAGTGACAGCAACCTTAAAGGGAGCCAGTGGTATTGCGTTTGGAAATATCGTAGGTTCATGTATTATCAATGCACTGCTCACGATAGGACTTAGTGCACTTGTGATTCCTTTAAAAGCCGACTCAATTGGATTTGTTGATTTCATCACTCTTGTAGGTGCAGCAGGATTGCTTTGTATCTTCCCCATGATAACTAAAGACCGTCGCATCGGTCGTCCGGCCGGAGTTCTACTTACTCTTTTATACATAGCATATATGGTATTTACCATAATCAGAGGATGATAACAGATTAAAATAGCTACAAATCAGATGAAAATTGCGATTGAAAAAACAGCTGACGGAAGTATGACACTCTACCGTGAAGACATTGACGAGCATTACCATTCTGTGAAAGGAGCCTTTGCTGAAAGCCAGTACGTATATATTGAAATGGGATGGCACAAGGCCTCTGAGATATTCAGTCCGGTAAGAGTATTCGAAGTAGGTTTCGGATCCGGACTGAACGCTGCGCTCACTGCCTCCGCAGCTCTCGAAGCAAAGATACCTACCGAATATTATGCCGCCGAACTATATCCTCTCTCGGAAGAGACCACAGACTTCATAGCCTCTGGTTTGAATGAAGAATACCAGGAAGTTTTCCAAAGCGTCAACACCGCCCCTTGGGAAGCCCCGACACCAATTAATCCATACTTCTCCCTGCATAAATTAGAAGCTGATTTCCTCACAATGGAGCTACCTCAAGATTTAGATGCCATATATTTTGATGCTTTTGCCCCCGAAAAGCAACCCGAAATGTGGAGCCATGTCATCTTCCAAAAAATATTCGATGCTTTGCACCCAGGAGGTGTGCTCACCACATACTGTGCCAAAGGTAGCATACGGCGCTTGCTCCAGCAGATCGGATTCGTCACTGAGCGTCTCCCAGGTCCTCCCGGTGGCAAACGAGAAATCCTACGCGCCACCAAACCCTCAAATACTTCAGATTGTTAAAATTTAAATAACAGAATAAATAATTATTGAAATGGAACATATTAAAGTCAAGATTATCAATGATTCTCCTTATGAGTTGCCGACTTATGAGACTCATTCGGCAGCAGGGATGGATGTGCGTGCTAATATAACAGAACCGATTACTCTTGGACCGTTGGAGCGTTGTCTAATACCGACAGGGCTTCGGATGCAGTTGCCGCAAGGCTACGAATGCCAGATCCGTCCACGTTCAGGGTTGGCACTGAAGCATGGGCTATCGCTTGTCAATACTCCAGGCACTGTCGACGCTGACTATCGCGGCGACATAGGTATAATCCTAATCAATCTCTCCAACGAGCCCTACACTATCACTCCGGGCGAACGCATCGCCCAAATGGTGATAAAGGAATATGTGCATGTGGAGTGGGAACCGGTGAAACGCATCGATACTACTGAACGAGGCAACGGAGCCTTCGGCCATACCGGGACGGAATAGCTTTGATTGGGTGAATGAATCGAGCCGGAGGCTCTCTCACCTGAACAAACACTTACTGCGCAACCAGATGGGTTATAAATAAGAATGGAAATGAATGAGAATAATGAGATAATAATATATCAGGGTCAAGATGGGGAGACTCATATTGATGTGAAGTTTACAGATAAGACTGTCTGGTTGTCGCAGCAACAGATGGCGGAGCTTTATCAGACGGCTCGAAGCAATGTGGTAGAGCATATTAAGCATATATATGAAGAGGAAGAATTGGATGAAGAGTCAACCTGTCGGAAATTCCGACAGGTTCGTCAAGAGGGATCTCGGCAGGTTAAGAGGGAGATTCCTTACTATAATCTTGATATGATTATATCTTTGGGATATAGGATTCGGTCGAAGATAGCTACACATTTCCGTCGTTGGGCTACTGAACGACTGACTGAGTATATCGTCAAGGGATTTACAATGGATGATGAGCGTCTTAAAGGTAATGGAGGAGGCGCTTATTGGCGAGAGCTTCTTGATCGCATCCGAGATATACGTTCTTCGGAGAAAGTCATGTACCGTCAGGTGCTTGATCTATATGCTACGGCTGTCGACTATGATCCTCGATCTGAAACTTCTGTAAAATTTTTCAAGATTGTACAGAATAAACTTCATTTTGCAGCTCATGGCAATACTGCTGCTGAAGTGATCTTTAAACGAGCAAATGGAGACGCTCCTCTTATGGGACTCACCTCTTTTAAAGGGGATCATCCGACTCTTAGGGATGCCAAAATTGCAAAAAACTATCTTAGCGAAGATGAACTGAAGATTCTCAATAATCTTGTGTCGGGATACTTTGACTTTGCGGAAATCCAGGCGATGCGCCGTCTTCCAATGTATATGAGTGACTATGTACAGCACCTTGACAGTATACTTTCATCTACAGGGCAAGCTCTGCTTAATGGTCCGGGATCCGTAAGCCACCAAAAGGCTATGGAGAAAGCTGAAGAAGAATATCGGAAATTCCAGGTTCGTGAGCTCTCTCCCGTAGAACGGGCTTATCTTGAGACTATCAAGACCATCAATGCCAAAGCTAAAGGAAAGAGGGATGAATAATCCGTTTGATTATGTGCCGGATGCGGGTTGCTATGAAGCTTTTCGGGGATTGTGTCTCCTTATTGAGGGGCTGAAGGGGAGCGATAGGGAGGAGGATGTCAATTTTTGCCGGGAACTGGAGGCAGGGAAGATGCTTGGAGTGCTTATTGCGGAAGACTTAGCCGGCCAGACTCATACCTTATATGCGTTTTCAGGGCAGTTGGGGAATGGTGGTTTCTATTATCCGGGGTTTGTCGGACCTGTATTCGATTACCTTCAACCTTCCGGATATTTCAAGACCCACGAAGCAGACATCTCCGACCAAAATTCAGAAATCACTAAGTTTGAAAAACAAATCCTTAGTGAGATTCGACTCGAATTCAATAAAGCCAAACTGCAAGCAGACGTAGAAATTGCAGAATTTAAAGAGAAATGCCGATTGTCAAAACTCGAAAGAGATGCACGCAGAGAATCCGGCGCTGTAGATGGGGCGGAGTTCGCTGCTATGATTCGTCAGAGTCAATTTGAGAAAGCAGAGCTTCATCGGCTAAAAAAGAGAATATCTTCTGAATTAGAGCCGTTTTCTGTCAGGCTTCATGACGCCGAAACCCAATTGGAGGCAATGAAGGAGAAGCGACGCTCTGATTCGGAGGCTCTGCAGAAATGGCTATTTGATAATTTTAAAGTTCTGAATGCCAAGGGAGAAAGCAGGAGCCTGAGTGAAATTTTTGCAGCGACTCCATTGCGTATTCCACCATCCGGTGCGGGAGAATGTTGCGCTCCAAAATTATTGCAGGCAGCTTATCTGAAAGGGTGGCATCCTATTTCTATGGCTGAATATTGGTATGGAGCGCCAAAAGGGGGAGAGGTACGCATACACGGCAATCATTATCCGGCATGCCGTGGGAAGTGTCTGCCTGTGCTCAGTTGGATGCTTCAGGGTCTCGATGTCGAGCCTCCATTAGAGAGCGACAACACTTCCAGGACTATCCAGAGTCCGGAAATTATCTTCGAAAACCGATGGTTTTGCGTAATTAATAAGCCATCCGGAATGCTCTCTGTGCCGGGAAAAGGGAGAGGTATGTCGGTGCAGCAATGGCTTGAAGAAAAATATGGCGCGACGCGTCAGGTGAAAGTGGCGCATCGGCTGGATCAAGATACGTCAGGCTTGCTAATTGCCACATTTGGGGATCTACCCTTTAAAGTGATGCAAAGGATGTTTGCGATGCGGAGAGTGAAAAAGACATATGTGGCAGTATTGGATGGTGATTATGAATCAAGGGGCATTCCAAGACGAGGCCGGATAGATCTGCCTCTATCTCCCGATTGGCTTGATCGTCCACGCCAACGGATTGATGAAGAAGGAGGTAAAGAGGCTGTGACTGAATATGAATTCTTAGGAGTAGATGAAGGAAGAAGCCGGGTAAAATTCCATCCTCTTACGGGGCGGACTCATCAGCTACGTGTACATGCCGCTTCTGAGATGGGACTTGGGATGCCGATAGCAGGGGACCGGCTTTATGGGAAGGAAGAATCCAGGCTTATGCTTCATGCGGCTCGAATTGAGTTTACTTTCCCTATTGATCGGGAACACTATGCTTTTGAAATAGGGGTTGGATTTTAAGATTCACGAATCGCCTCTCCGAGGCTGCTGAGTATGGGCATACAAACCCCAGGCTGAAGCCTGTGGTTTTGGCATAATACCAGCTCTCCGAGCTGGGGAGGGGATTTCACCCTAAGACAAACTGCTTCTGTGGGGATCACGCAGAGTCCTCGGAGAGGCGGAGGACGCAGAGGGGAT
>CAYNPB010000131.1:3185-7780 GCA_964399005.1 uncultured Sangeribacter sp. | reverse complement strand
TATGTTGATGCCGAGCACGACGTGTTCTACTATCTTGACACAGAAGATGGTGCTACCTATACCTTCACGCCTGAAAATGTTGCCGAGGTGACAATCGCTTATCCTACAATTGGGGATCGGACGGTGACATATACAGGATTCTCAAATACGGGTGTAACTAAGAACGATGACGGTTCCTATACATTGCTGCTTAAGCAAGGGAGGCAGATTGTGAAACTTACCGATTCTAACGGGAATGCGACTTATCAGGTGCTGACTGCCAAAAAGTGTCATCTGGAAATCACCAACTCCTCACGCCCAGGCAGTCAAATCTTCCAGCCAGGCGACGGCATCAAACTCCAATATTCAGGTTTGTTTCATCCTGCCAACAAGATTGCCGGCATATATAATATGTCAGCCTACGTTACCTATAACGGAATACCTAACGGTAGTTCTTTGATTCTTGGCTCCGGTCAGTACACTTTCGGATCAGCTGCGTCTGCACAAGCCGTCACTGTAACTGTTCCTGAAGATCAAGATTTACAGAAAGAGCCTGCCATCGTTTTGAGCAACGGCGTAATCCAGGTGAACGGATACGGAGATCCGATTGGCAACCACAGAAACATAAGCCCGACTGCTGGACGTTCGCCCAACTTTACGGCAATTGCTCACAAGACTTATTTCGGAGCAATCCCCGACATAAGTATTCCTCTTTCTGCATACAAGTCGTTTGATCTCCGATTTGTATGTGATGTGGAGGATGCTGAAATATCAGTGACGTTTGATGGGCAGGAGCTGAATGCTAATGCTGAAGGATATTACACGGGAACCTATGGCAGCTATTCGGTCATCGCATCAAAAGAAGGATACCGCTGCTATAGGCATACATTCGATGTGGAAGACAATGCTGAAGGCCTCCAGACTTTCAATATTGTAATGGAAAAATCAGCGACAAGCTGGAATGGCAAGACGCTTAGTGAACCTTCCATGGAAGAAGGAGTCTACCTGATTTCTAATGGCGCCGAGCTTGCATGGCTGGCCGACCATGTGAATAATGGCAATGCCGAATCCAATGCCCGCCTGATCAATGACATCGACCTTGGAAACTATGATTGGACACCAATTGGCTCGTCATCTTCCAAATGTTATAGTGGCACGTTTGAAGGCAGTGGTCATAAGATTGAAGGGGTATATATAAATAAGCCCACAGTAAATTATCAGGGACTATTCGGATACGTTAACAAAGGTAGTATTTCCGGAGTTACGGTGTATGGTGTGGTTTCCGGCAAGCAATATGTCGGAGGTATTGCAGCCTATGTCAACCAGAACGCGACGATTGATAGATGCGCAAACTACGCAAACGTATCGGGTACCGGCACATACGTCGGGGGTGTAATTGGCAGTTTGGGTGCTTCCACAGCCACACTTTCCAACAGTTACAATGTCGGTAATGTAAGTGGCACTACGAACTGTGGCGGTGTCGCAGGCTACAACAATGCGACAGCCGTAATTGAGAACGTATTCAATATAGGTGAGATTGCAGGTGCGACAGTCGGAGCTTGTGTCGGAGGGACAACCGCCAAGACCAATGTTAAGAACGCTTTCGCTGTAAAGGAATATCAGATCACTGCCGGCCAAACGATGGTAACCGCAAAGCAAATGACTTCCGGAGAGGTTGCATATCAGCTTGGAGAAGCTTTCGGTCAATCTATCGGCACAGAAGAATATCCTGTAATCAACGGTCCGAAAGTGCTTTACGATGAAGAAAGCAAAAAATATTACAACGAGGGAGTGAAGACCTACCCTGTGAAGGTGACAATGAATACCGTATCAAGCACTATGAGCATGACGATGAAAGATTCAGGTAAGAAACTAATCGTCGACGAGCCCGATAGGCTGGTATATACTTTCGATGCTCCGGCAGGCGAATACATTCTTACCGCTTATGGCAGCGATGGCTCGACAGTCAATGGTACAATTGTGGTAAATGTGGAAGAATCGGACGACGTTCAGGAGTTTGTAATTCTTACCAACACAGTATACGTCTCCAACAAAAATGAGGACAACACAACGTGGACAATTGAGAATGGTGACTATACTCTTGAATTGACCGTTAACACCCGCGAAGGTGAGCGACAGACTGTCACACTTGGTAACAGCACCACAGCCGGCCGCTATACATTCCTCGCTTTCAATGGCAACAGCTATTACCTTAGCGTCGTACCCAGTCAGGCTCATAAAGAAGCCGGATTTGCAAGTTCGTATCGAAATGGCACCCTTACAGCCGGCATTATTTTAAATGCTGAAATTCCTAAGGGTGGCCCGTATTCAGTATCCGTACCCGCTGATGCAGAGCTATCTATAGGCATCAAGTTTGGTCACTATACTGATTTTAAGAGCATAGAACCGGAATCGGTTGAAATTGCAGATGGTTCAAAGGTCTATACATACAATCTTGCAGATAATCAGATATATAATTTCCGAAGCTGGAAGAAGGATGGCCTTACTCATGCGGGATACTTCACTATGAGTCTTGACCCTGCCAAATGTCCTGATATATCGCTGAGCGAAACAGATTATCAGGCATATAATCCCAAACAGATTAACCATGATCCGAAAAGTAATAATGGCTACGAGACCGGTGATATCTTTGTAAATATCAATCCAGCAGGCCATCTTAAATTAAATGTTGGCGAAACCTTTGATGCACATGCCATGCGTACATGGCAATTGACCAACTCTACCACAGCAAACTATTTTATGGAACCCGACTTCCATTACACCGTGGTAGGTCTTGACGGCAAACCCTCTACCAACGTTATTGAAATAGACAATGCAGATACAACAACATCATCATGGTCAAAGATCAAAGCTGTCGGAACCGGTACGGCTATAGTGCTCGTCAGCTATGATGCCATCGCAACATATTCCTACGACTCTGAAGATACCAAAAAATCTGATTTTGTCGGAGGTATGTACTGGGGAGCGATCTGGCCCGAGAATACAGGTGTATATGTAGTGACAGTCGGGGAAGATGCGAAAGGTATTGACCCTAACATGGTCATAAACGAGGAATATAACAAGGAGACTCTGAAACTTGCAGGAAAATATGTTGATGCCGAGCACGACGTGTTCTACTATCTTGACACAGAAGATGGTGCCACCTATACATTTACACCTGAAGGAGTGGAAAATGTGACAATAGCATATCCTACAATCAGCGAGCAAACTGTCAGCTACAGTGGCTTTGGCACCGATGGAGTGACAAAGAATGATGATGGCTCTTACACATTGTTGCTTAAGCAGGGTCGCCAGATTGTCAAGTTGACCGATGCGGCTGGCAAGTCGGTTTATCAAGTACTGACAGCTAAAGAATGCCATTACGAAATTCTTAATTCCACTCGTGAAGGAAGTAAAATATTCCAGCCCGGAGATAAAGTTACAGTACAGTATTCAGGTCTATTCCATCCCGCCAACAAGCTTTCAGCCATATACAACATGTCGGCATATGTAACTTTCAACGGCGTGCCAAATGGAACATCTCTCATTCTTAGCCCAAATCAGTATACATTTGGGTCGACAGCTTCAGCTCAAGCTGTTACAGTCGAGATTCCCGAAGATTATGACTTGAGCACGAATAATGCGTGGACAATGACTGATGGTGTAATTCAAGTAAATGGCTACGGAGATCCTATAGGAAACCATCGAAATATAAGTCATGAAGCAGGGCGTTCAGCCAATTTTACAGCTATTGCACATAAGACCTATTTTGGCAGAATTCCTTCTGTTTCTATCCCTCTGACTCCAGTCAAGATGTTTGATATTAAAGTAGATTGCAATGTAGCTGATGTTGATATGACTCTACTGCTTAACGGGCAAGAACTCACTCCCGATATCGACGGTGGCTATACGGGAACTTATGGAAACTACAGTATTGTCGTTTCAAAACCAGGCTATCGTTGCTTCCGTCAAGATTATATGGTAGATGATGATGCTGAAGGCACTCAGACTTTCAAAGTCAGCATGGTAGCTCTTGAAAATGGATGGGACGGTAAGACATTTACCGAACCGGAACTTATTGACAATGTATATCAAATCGGAAATGGTGCTGAACTTGCCTGGTTTGCGGAGCATGTCAACTCAAAGGCTAACGATCAGGATGCAGTTCTTACATCAGACATAGACCTTGGCGATTATACATGGACTCCAATCGGCAAGTCAAATTTGATCACCTATGGAGGTAAATTCAATGGTCAGGATCACATTGTGGAAGGTCTGTATATAAATGATCCTAAGGGTAAATATATGGGGTTATTCGGTTATCTTAAGAATGCTGAGGTAAGTCGTCTTACGGTTGACGGAGTAGTAAGCGGTCAATCTTATATTGCAGGTATTGCAGGTATGGTCAATGCAAATAGTCTTATTGATCGTTGTGCCAATAGAGCGACAATATCAGGTTCAACAAATGTCGGTGGCATTACAAGTAGTATAGCATCGACTGGAAAGGTATCTAACTCTTACAATGTCGGCACTATAAATACATCATTGACATCAGGAGGTATAACCGGCAATATGGTCACTACCGCCGAGGTTGAAAATGTATTCAGTATCGGGGC
>CAYNPB010000131.1:0-3085 GCA_964399005.1 uncultured Sangeribacter sp. | reverse complement strand
TTGCTATATGTAAAGATTGGAACAACAACTTCTATAGAGGACTTATCTCCCAATGAAGAAGATTTGAAGGTTCGTTGGTTTGATATGCGTGGCATAGAAGTAAACACTCCTAAACCGGGAACCAAAGGAATCTTTATCCGAGTTGCCAATGGAAAGAGTGAAAAAGTGATTCTTTAACTTTTCTGCTTATATGATCGGGTAGGAGGTAGACACCAGTCTTTGGTGTTCACCTCCTACTTTTTTTAAGCGGAGACTACTAAGTTTATGCAAATAAAAAAGTCCGCCCCAATGGAGCAGACTCTAATTTCAATTACTGTGTTGGATTACCAGCTTGCTTTCTTCACGGGAGAGGGGGATTAAGTCAGCATAGTGCAGGGATCCAAGTACTCCCCTATCGTTTGGCATGGACCGGTGTATTTGTCGGATCGACATCCTATGAGATTGATATATATTGGTTTATTTTGACTATATTTGGATAGACTGTCGTATTCTTCCTTTAGGGCCGGAAGGTCTGAGTAAAGGGGTTCGTCTTTGAGATACCAGCCGATTATATTTTTGCGATCGGCCAGACTTCTGATATATGATTGAGCTTTTTCCGTTTTTAGTTTGGTTGCTCCGAGTATCACATTGAGTCCGGATTTTGCGGCTGCCTTGCATACGGAGTCGGCATTGGGTTTTCCTTCATCATAATAAAGGATGGTATTAAAGCCACAGTCTTTTATGTCTTTTATTTTAGGGATTCTTGGGTAATTTTGGCTTGGGGTCAGCCACCATGCTACGATGGGAATTTTTTCAGATGGAGATATCGCGAAAAGGCAAGGAGGGAAGGACAAGAGGAAGGAGAAGAGAAATGAAAATATATATTTTTTAATCATCGAAATGAGAGAGGCTAAGAAATTAGTTTAGAGCTGCCAGCCATTCGGAGAAGAGACGAGATAATTCTGTGTTAGTATCAAACAGACGCTTTTGTATAGCAACTGACAAAGACTCTCCTGGAGCATCATGCCAAGCGAGCCATGTATGGATCTTTGCTTTTGATTTATGGACTTCTTTGAATAAGCCCTTGTAGTTTTCTCTTTCATTATTAATTTTTTCAATAATGGAATCTGCTTCTTGCATAAGTGAATCTCCATCGGGAACTAATTTGAGCATGAAATCCTCAAGCATTCCCGATTCCCTGTTATTTGGCATTATCCAGACACCAATAATCAAATCGTCAGGATCTATTGGGGAAATTATAGCTCCGCCATCAGGAAGAGGCACCTTCGAATCAAATGAATATTTATGGCTTCTTAGCAATATATCTTTTATAGATTGCCAAGCTCCATCGATGTTCTTGTCAGCATCGATAATGACCCAAACCTTTCTTAATGTATTAGTAGATTTTAGATAAGTCTTAAGTGCTTTCTTTAACTCGTCGATGCTATTTTGCTGCTTAATCTCGAAATTCATCTCGATTCCAGCTTTCTTGCATAATTCAGGCAATACAAAACTTTCACTCTTGCCTTCTACAAGTATAATTGATGTTTGATTTTCCATAGCGATTAACGAGTTTCAATGTCACTATTTGAAATATAGTCTAATTCGTCAGAATCATCGTATATGATGGCTACTTCTTTGTCTGGTCTTTGTTCGAGACGAATTAGACGAGCTGTGTCTTGGTCGTTTCTTGTAGCTTTTAGGAAACTCTTGATGCAGTCTTGGCTATGAGTGGTAGCGAAGACTTGGATGTTTAGTTGATTAGAAAGACGGCAAATGAGGGACCAAAGAGCAGTCTGGACGGTATAATGCAATCCGTTTTCAAATTCATCGACGAGCAGAATTCCGTCTTTGCAATTAAGCATGGACAATACGATAGTAAGAATTCTATTGACACCATCACCCATAGAACTTAACCTATATTTGTCCTCCATATTGTCGCACACAACAAATGGGATTCTCATATCCTGACCTCTTTGAATTCTTGCATTAGCTCTACTTTCATCAGTAAGGAAATTAATACCGATAATATGAGGATCAATAATTTTTAGAGAATCAATTAGGACATCTTCAAGAGGAGAAAGAGCAATTTTATCAAACAACATTGGATTCTTATCTCCAGAGAACTCAGCCGTCCTAACGAATTCAAATGGCTTGCTTTTATCACCTGAGAAAATTCTTCTTGAGAAGAAATTATTCAAGGCATATATTGATTTATTTCCATTTAATGATATACTGACTCCTATTGTCGGCACACCATCTACTATATAATTTAAAGTATTAAATTTATCTTTAGGAATGAGTCTTTTGTATTCGGAGCCGGTTTCATCAGTCTCAGTTACCATCACTAATTCAACCAGCTTGATTTCGACTGAAACACTCCCCTCCCCTTGAGACTTTAACTCAATCGGATTTTTTTTGAAATTATCAAAATTTCGACCGTATGATAATGAACAGAGAGTTACAAGTTTGAGAGTCTCGTCATTATTATCAGTTTCATTTGAAAATAGACAATTCCAACCTCTCAATTCCAAGATTTTTTTCAACCATGCAACATTCCCTCCAGAAGCTAATATAGAAATTGCTTCAAGCAAGGTAGACTTACCAGTATTATTTTTGCCGACAATCAAATTGACAGATCCAAGATTGTCAATTTTGAGGTGACGAAAATTTTTGAAATTGGAGATTTCTAATGTTTTCATATCAGGAATATTTATTTTGCAAATTTAATACATTTGGATGAGAAAACCTATTATTATATTAAAAATAAATCCTATATCAATAGCACTAGGTAATGGTTTGCCATCCGGGTGGAACTACCCAATGGACGACAGTGGGGTGGGAGGATGGCAGACATAGAAAAGAAAAGAGGCGGCTCGGAGAGTCGCCTCTTTAGGAGTAGTTGCAGTATGTGATTACCAGCTTGCTTTCTTCACGCCGGGGATAAGACCGGCAGAAGCCATTTCGCGGAACTGGATACGAGAAATACCGAACTGGCGGATGAAGCCCTTAGGACGACCAGTCATCATGCAACGATTGTGCAGACGAACTTTAGATGCGTTCTTCGGGAGCTTCTGAAGCTTGGTAAGTGCCTCATAATCGATAT
>CAYNPB010000130.1:0-7803 GCA_964399005.1 uncultured Sangeribacter sp. | reverse complement strand
TCGCTTTTTATCAAGATATGGTGCTTAAGACTTTTTAAATCAAAGGAATCAAAATATGTTAAAATATCTTTCATTATGTGAATAATATTTCATCCTTCACAACGATACTTCATGCCATTGGAATATAAAAAGCAAAAAAAAACAGAAAAAGACGCACTGAATGCAGCGCGCCTTAATTGATATCTTAGCAGATATAATGAGATAAAAAAGGAATTCACACGATGCGTGTCATTTCTTTTTCTTGGATTTTTCTTTCTTTGAATTCTTCTTGTCTTTTGCAGAAGGCTCCTTATACATTCCTTCGCGCGACAACTGATGATCAAGATCAGCTATGCCAAGAGCCGCAAGGGCAGTTGCCACGGCGGTGTATTCCTGATATTCCGGAATCTCCTTGTTGTATACATCGCGCTCCGTGTGCCATATTTCCCCGTAATTGAAATCATAGCCCTTGAAGTCGCGAGTCACAAATCCATAGGTTGGGACTCCATAGGTGGCAAATACAGTTGCATCCGTACCACCAAACTTTGTAGGCTTTTCCGTCGGCTCCGCTACGGTGACTTCATACGGATATTCATCATTGATTTTTTCAATGGCAGCGGTCGCCAGCTTTACGTCATCGAGCATAGCCGCCGGCACGCGCATTCCTACGGGAGGAGTCGGTCCACCATCACGGTTAAACATCATTGAGATTTTAGGCAGCTCTTCCTCATGAGCTTTAGCATAAGCCTGAGCTCCCAGCAATCCGAATTCCTCACCGGCAAAAGCGACAAAGCGAATCGTGCGACGCGGTTTCGCACCGGATAGAGCAAGCAAGCGGGCAGCCTCCATCATCGGGGTAATACCCACACCGCAATCCACACCGCCGGTAGCAACATCATACGCATCAAGATGCCCGCTTATGATCACGTATTCATCCGGGAACTCCGTGCCTGGTATTTCAGCGATCACGCTGTAGTATTTCACCGGGCCAAGTTTGAAATGATTGCGGATATCAAATTCCAGCTCGATGTCACGGCGTTCCTTCACCATCTGCTCAATTTTCGCAAACTGATGCTCATCTAATAAAATCTCCGCCTGATGTGGCAGACTATCAAATGTCGTGGTCGAGTCATTGACGAGAGGCCTGTCATACAGAGCGCGCAATGGCACAGGTGCCTTTCTTACAAAACCTCGCACTCCGGCATCAAGCATTTCCTTATAAAAGATAGCAGGCTCTTTTTTTAGCGGTTTAGGTTCGAAATCAATATGCTTCTCATAGCTCACGCGTCGCATCGAATCATTATAATGCTGGATTGCGACATTCTCAGCTCTGGCAGCAGCACGAATCGAATCCCCTTTGACACTCTTATTGATGGGCCACCCCTCGCTAATCTCAGGGATAAGCACCCAAGCACCCTTCAATTTATGCTTAATGCGGTTGAATTCCCCTTCCGACTTGGGATCCATCAGCACATGACCTCGCTCAATGCCACGGGTGCCTGAAGTATATGAAGGTGTCACAAAATGTAGTTGCATCGCCTCATCTCCTCCTATCAGGCGTCCGAACCAAGGACCTCTGTTAAACCCGACAGGAACTTCTCCGGCTTCTTCCAGCCAAGCCTTGATTCCCCACTTCTCATACTCATGCAGCATCCATTCCGCAGCATTCTCGTAGGCATCCGATCCAATCAAGCGACCTCCAAACCGGTTGGTGAGGATGTCAAGGTGATCCATCACCCGATTGTCGGTCGTGCCAATTGAAATAATCTTCGATACGGCCTCCTCGTTGACATCATTCCCGGCAGCAGCCTGAGAATGCAAAGGAGAAATCGCCGCTAAACAAATTGCGGCAGTAAAAATCTTTATATCCATAAGCGTCTTGAACAAATTGAAAATTAAAATTAGCACTTAATTTTGAAATATCAAAATCTCCCGACGAAAATATACATATTTTGAAAGAGCACACGGCTCAGCAAGCAGCGAAAGATTCAAAAAACATTAATCCGTCGGTGATTTTCATGCAAAATTAATGATTTTTGCGTCGGAAGACCCTTATTTTGATTTTTTTGTAGTAATTTTGGAGAATCGTCACGCCATATGCCTGACGCTCCTCTTAGCAAACCCAGCATAACCTATAATTAACAATCATGAAAAAGAAGATTTTCCTCAGCCTGATGGCTTCCCTCGCCTTCTGTTTGCCAATGAAAGGTACCGACGATGTGTCGGGCTATCTTTTAGTCTACTTCACTGGCGATGATCCTCGCGATGAAGCTATAAATTATGCGCTCAGTCGCGACGGACAGACGTTCAAGTCACTTAACGACAACGCCCCGATACTCGACTCACGACTCATAAGCGAGACAGGAAGCGTACGCGATCCTAAAATTCTCCGCAGCAAAGACCGCAAGCAATTTTATATGGTGGCAACCGAAATGGCCAGCGAAAAGGGATCGGACTCCAACCATGGTCCTGTCGTGCTAAAATCAACCGACCTCGTCCATTGGACTCTTTCCGTCGCCAACGACGAACTCTCCGCATTCATTGAAAAACATAAGCCTCTCGCTTCTCCTAAACCCGAGAAGAATAACATAAAGGGCGCTATTATCACCATTGACGGCCTGGATTTCCTTGCCCAAGACGGCACGATGATACAGATCACCGATGATGAATACCGCCGCCTCGAAAAGGCATTCCCAAGTGCCGGCGTGAAGCTATCCAATCCTGTATTGCCTGAATTTCATGCCGACCCGGAAATCCTGCTAAGCAAAAACACCGGCAAATATTATATCTACTCCACTACCGATGGATTCCCGAAATGGGGAGGCACCTACTATACATGCTATAGCTCCGACAATATGCGCGATTGGAACTATGAGGGAGTCACACTCGACGCATCCACCGAGTCAATTCCATGGGCTGAAGGATTTCTTTGGGCTCCTGCTCTGGAAGAGAAGCTGATCGATGGCAAATACATATATTTTCTCTATTTCAGTGCCAAACCCAAAGAGGGGGATGCCAAACAGATCGGAGTGGCAGTAGCCGACTCACCTACCGGACCTTTCAAGGCCCTCCCGGAGCCAATGATCACCAAATCACCCGTCGGCCGCGGCCAACAGATCGATGTGGATGTCTTCACCGACCCCGTTTCCGGCAAACCTTATCTGTATTGGGGCAACGGCTATATGGCAGGTGCCGAACTTAATCCCGACATGACGTCCATAAAGGAGGAGACCATCACCGTAATGACTCCTGAGGGAGGTACACTCCAGGACTACCGCTACCGTGAGGCACCCTACGCATTCTATAAGGATGGCAAATACTACTTCATGTGGTCGGTCGACGACACCGGGGCAGCCAACTATCATGTGGCATATGGCACGTCTGATTCCCCACTCGGTCCCATCACCGTGGCAGAGCGTCCGATAGTGCTCATCCAAAATCCCAACAACGACATGATCGGGACAGCCCACAACTCAGTGCTCCGAGTGCCGGGCAACGATGGAGAAGCCGACCGCTGGTATATCGTATACCACCGTATCCATCCCGACTACAAGGCAAAGGAGAATGGACCCGGCTATCACCGCGAGGTATGTATCTCCCCATTGAAATTCAATCCGGATGGAACTATAATGGAAGTAAGCCCGAAGATAGTGAATTAAGACCCTACTAAAAAACTGACACCGACTTTCGCATACGGAAGCGGTGTCAGTTTTCTTTTGATAAGTTTCTTTTAATAGTGACGTCAGTTTCTTTTGATAAGCGAGAGGGCGTAGAAGAGGACAAGAAGTATTACTATCACAGCCGAAGCCGGAACATCAATTATCACCGATAGCCAGAGCCCTCCGATGCATCCGGCAAGCGATACCAATCCTGAGATGAGCATCATCTTCGAGTAGCTCCTTGTAAGACGTTCCGCCACGAGCTGCGGAATTGAAAGCAGCGACATCAAAAGCATCACGCCAATCATTTTTATGGTGAGCACTATGCCAACCGACACGAGCACCATCATCACCGTATTGACAAGACGCACCGGCAAATAGCGGGTACGGGCAAAATCCTCGTCAAAGCTCACAGCCACAATCACACGGCCGAAAACAGCATAGATCCCTACAGCCACCAACGAAAATATAGCGAATGCCCACAGGTCGACACGGGTGATATTGAGAACATTTCCGAATAAGAAAGAGTTGAGTTCCGGCACATAACCCGGAGTCAGGAATACAAAGAGGATACCCAGGGCCATTCCCAATGCCCACACTACAGCGATCGCAGAATCTTGCCTGACACGCCATCTCCCCATAGCATCTACCCCAAGACTTCCTGCTATTGCGAATACGGCTGCTGTAGCCAGCGGATTCCAGCCCATGAAATAGCCGAGACCGAGACCACCGAAGCATGTATGTGTGATGCCCCCGGCTATGAATACCATCCGCCGGGTGACTACATATACCCCGATAACGGCACAAGCCACTGATATCAGCACAACTCCTGCAAGCGCATTGCGGAAGAAAGCATACTCTAATAATTCATAATTCATAACCTTCTGTTAATGCATAATTCATAATTCATAATGCATAATTGATCCCTGAAACCTGATCCCTGAAACCTGATCCCTGAAGCCTGATCCCTGAAGCCTGATCCCTGACACCTGACACCTGACACCTTAGGCTTCCGTCAGGAGCAGCTCGAGCTCCGGCTTAAGGGAATCGGGGAGATTGATACGACGCTTCTCCAGACTGATGGTCCAGCCGGGAGCATCGGAAGGGAGGAGGGTCAGCAGCACATCGCGGAATTCCTCAGTTTCCTCATCTGAATATTCTGATGCGGGGCGTCCTGCAAAGCGGTCGAGTTCCTCATCGTCGTAATATACGGGTGGTTCGTTGATCTGCCCCGTTTTCTCACATATGGCGTGCAGCCCGCAGCAAACGGCGTTTTGCGTGTCGGATGTTGCGTTTTGGTTGGTGTGCGATGCATGGTGCAATGTTGGACCATGGCGCCGGGTGCGGTAACGCTCCCACGCCCAAAGCAACACTCCGATAGCGAGTGTCACAACTAAAATTATCAAAGCACCTATCATTTTTTTAATTCATAATTCATAATGCATAATTGAGACTTGACACCTATTTTTATCAGTAAGACTCTTCCCCTAATGAGTGTTAGATGAGTTTGGAGAGTTCTTTCCAGTAGTCAGGAAAGGATTTCTCTACTACTGTTGGATCCTCAATCCGGAGGTTAGGGAATGCAAGGCGCGCAGGAGCAAAAGCCATAGCCATCCGATGATCTAGATAAGTGTGGATGAGAGGCTCAGGGTCAGGCTCGCAGCGTTTTCCATCCCATGCCATGGTGTCATCTCCGGTCGTGAGCAGGAATCCGAGACGCTTCAGTTCTGTGGCAATCGCGGCCATACGGTCGGTTTCCTTATGGCGAAGGTGAGCCACACCATCTATTTCAAACGGCAGCCCTGCCACGCAGAAACCCACAGCCACAGCTGGCACGAGGTCGGGGGCATCATTGAGGTTGAGTGTTAGTTTTGCGTTGCGCGTATCGCGTGACGCGAGGAGGGAGGAAGCATCCGCAAAGATGGCAGCCACCCGACTGTCGCCCTGCAGCGATTCAGCCGGAGATTTCAGTGTCGGCATCTCAAATTCAGGGAGCTTAATGCCAAGAGCTTCTGCTATCAGGCGAATCTCAAAGAAGTAAGAGGCTCCACTCCAGTCTCCTTCCACATCATAGCGTGAACACTGGGCGTAGCCCGTAGCCCGACAACTAAACACTGACCCTTGAAAGCTCACATCCGCTCCGAAAGCCCGCATCACGCCGACAGTCATCTCTATGTATGGACGTGACACCACCGCTCCCTGCAGGCGTATGCAGGTATCTTCCTTCCATGTCGGGGCTGCGAGCATCAGTGCGGAAAGAAACTGGCTACTCACGCTTCCGTCCAGCTCAAGGTTGCCTCCTGATAGAAGACGGCCCCGGATATGGAGTGCATTCTCTTCGGGCATAGGAGTGATATCTGCTCCCATGTCGCAGAGCGCTTTTATGAGGGTGCCGTGGGGGCGCTCCATAAGCCGTGGACTCCCCACAAGAATTATATCGAGACCCGGGATAGAGGCGCATGCAGCCATACCGAACCGGAGTGTAGTGCCCCCCTCCCCTATGTCGACTCTTGTCGGCTCACCGGAGGCAAGCGCTTTGCGTACAGCCTCAGTGAGTCGAAGCATACCGCGGGTGTCGCCACAGTCAGGAAGATTAGCGAGCACAGTGTCATGCCCTCCAAGCAAGCGGCATACGAGAGCTCGCGCAGCTACGCTCTTCGAGCCGGGGATATTTATGTCTTGCGTAGCGCGTGGCGCGTAGCGCGAAGCGACTTCTGATGATTTATCACTCATAATTGATCATTTATCATTGATAAAAAGGCAGGCATCCCCGTAAGAAAGAAACCGGTAGTCATTGTCAAGGGCTTCCTGATATAGATGTCTCCATTTAGGGTCGCGGAGATTATCGCCATCAAGAAGGGAGCTGACGAGCAGCAGAAGCGTAGACTGGGGCTGGTGGAAATTGGTGACCATGCCGTCTACAATACGCCAATTGAAGCCGGGTGCTATCATAATGGAAGTAGCAGCAGAAAGTCGGTCGATACCCTCCTTTTCCATATAGTCCTCAAGAGCCTTCAAAGCCTCAACTGTGTCGACAGCGATCGCATCATCGACATATGCTTCCCATTGGGTTATTTCCATTAAGAGTGCGCAGTGCGTAGTGCGTAGTGCGAGGGGGGATTCTTTTCGCTTTAGAAGGTGGATGCCGAGTAGGGGAAGAGATTCGAGGGTGCGGACAGTAGTAGTACCAACGGCCAATACCTTGCGTCCCGACTCGAGAGCCTTCCGAAGCGTGTGGACGAGGTCGAGCTCCACTTCAAAGGATTCGCGGTGCATAGGATGAGCCCCTATTTCCTCACTCTTTACGGGCTGGAAAGTGCCGGCACCCACGTGGAGGGTCACTTCGCGGGTCTCAATTCCCTTCTCGCGGATGCGTTGGAGAAGCTCCGGAGTGAAGTGAAGCCCGGCAGTAGGAGCCGCCACACTTCCTTCGATGCGGCTGTAGACGGTCTGATAGTCGGAAGAATCGGAAGCCTCCGATTTTCGGTTTAGATATGGAGGGATCGGAATATTGCCGGCAGCTTCCACAATTGAAGCAAACGTGATGGTATCATCATCCCATTCGAATTCTATGGCGTGGGCGTTCCCCGGCAGGGGTTCGTGTCGGTAAGCTCGGAGAGTCACTGTCTTTCCGTTGATATCGAGTTGCTTCTCAAGGAAAGAATCCTTCCATTTCTTGAGGTTTCCTACGAGGCATTGCCAAGAGCATTGGCCGCGCGTCTGGAAAGCCACGGCATAGTCTCGGGGGTCGAGAGGTTCGAGGAGGAAGATCTCAATCCTTGCGCCGGAGGCACGGAAGAATTCCATTCGGGCATTGATGACGCGAGTGTTGTTCATCACGAGAAGAGAGTCGGAGGGGAGAAGATCCGGAAGCTCACTGAATGTATGATGGGCAGTTTGCCCCTCGCTATGCATCAGGAGCTTGCAGGCATCCCGGTCAGCGAGGGGATGCTTAGCAATCCTCTCATCGGGGAGAGGATAGTCGAAATCTTCAATCCTTATGTCTTTTATCTCATCGATTTTCATACTGCAAAATTAGCAATAAAAAACGGGAATTTTTACAGAAGCCGTGAAAAAAAGCGTAAAAAAAAGAGGAGATGCTCGCGCATATCCTCTTTTTGTGGGCGATTACGGATTCGAACCGCAGACCCTCTGCTTGTAAGGC
>CAYNPB010000129.1:0-7969 GCA_964399005.1 uncultured Sangeribacter sp. | reverse complement strand
GCAACCTTGAGATAATCGGGAGTCACTTCTTGGAGCCGGCTTTTTCCTCCGAGGGCGTCCTGAACTTCGAGGATACTATCTGCCTGAGCATAATAGTCGAGCATGTCGAGGCGTGTCGAGGGGCGTATCATGTCGAGCACGTCAATCGGGATTTCGGCAAAAACCTTTGAAGCCGTCAGAGGCTCAGATTCATTTACACCGGCAAACCCCGTGGCCGAAGCCACGAGGAAAACTGCAAGCAAAAGCAACTTTTTGCAATGCTTATTTCTTAATGCATAATTCATAATGCTTTATTCTTAATGCATAATTCATAATGCTTTATTCTTAATGCATAATTCATAATGCATAATGATAAATTATTTGTCTCTAAGATTCAAGCGTAGACATAACATTGTCTCAAACATCCTTGCCGCTTCACTTGGATTTAGAGTATTTCAACTTCATTTCTTTTTGAATATGTCGTAGTTTCCGTTATATTTCGATTTGGGAGCGTCAGCCTTCTTGCTCTTCTTCTCCTTCTTTTCCTTTTTCTTTGAAGCGGAAGGACCGGCGAGCGACATCTCATAGTCGGTGCGGGCAGACTTCTCAGCTTTCTTCTTCTTTGCCTCGGCTTTCTTCACGCGGTCTTTTGCCTCGCGGGAATAATCACGGTCAGTAGCAAACTCAGCCTTGACCTTGCGGCCGAAGAAATCTGCATTGCGGAGGGCATCCACCACCTTACTGGCGTCTTTCTTGCGAACGTCAAACAGAGTGTATTCAGGCATGAGGTCGATGCGACCTATTTCCGGTTTGCTGCCCACTACGGAGCGATTGATAAGCTCCATAAGATTGCCGGGGAAGAATCCTTGAGCCTTACCGATATTGACCATCAGACGTTCAAAGCCATCTTCAGCCGTGCGACGGTCTTTGTCGCCACGCTGACGGCTGCCACCACGTTCGCCACGCTCCTTGCGGTCGCCCCTGCGATCTCCACGCTCCTTCTTGTCGTCGGCATTGAGGTCGATATCGGGCATATCGCGGTAGTATTCGAGCAGACGGTTGAACTCGAGCGAAAGGACACGCTTCAGGAGGTCTTCCTCAGAGAGCCATTCCAGTTTCTTACGCACGCCCGGGAGGAAACGCTCTATCTGAGCATCATCCACCGCTACGCGCTCGATGCGGTCGGCAAGATGATATATCTGCTTCTCTATGATATGATCGGGAGTCGGCACTTTCTTATATTCGAAAGTCTTGCCGATACGCTTCTCAATCTCGCGGAGCTTGCTGCGCTCGCGTGAGTGGATGATAGCGACTGAAACACCGGTCTTGTTGGCACGTCCGGTACGACCGGAGCGGTGAGTATATACAGCCACGTCGTCGGGCAGACCGTAGTTGATGACATGAGTCAAATCATCTACGTCGAGACCACGAGCTGCGACATCAGTAGCCACGAGCAGCTGAGTGACGTGGTCGCGGAATTTCTTCATAGCGAGGTCGCGCTGGGCCTGCGAAAGATCGCCGTGCAGACAGTCGGCATTATATCCGTCAGCAATGAGTTTGTCGGCAATCTCCTGAGTCTCGCGCTTGGTGCGACAGAAGATGATGCCGTAGATATTCGGGTTGTTATCAGCTATACGCTTCAGGGCAAGATACTTATCGTGCGCCTTCACCATATAGTAGACGTGCTTGACATTATTAGAGCCCTCGTTCTTGTTGCCTGCAACAAATTCGACAGGATCCTTCATGAAATTGCGGGCGATAGCTGCAATCTCTTTCGGCATTGTAGCTGAGAACATCAGCATCTTGCGATCTTCAGGCACATGCGAGAGGATTTCGTTGATATCGTCGATGAAGCCCATGTTGAGCATTTCGTCAGCTTCGTCAAGAATGACTGTGTTGACTTGGTCGAGCTTCACCACTCCCCTTTTGATCAAGTCGATCAGTCGGCCCGGAGTTGCGACTATCACTTGTGCACCCTTCCGGATAGCCTTAATCTGAGAATCAATACTGCTGCCGCCATATACCGGAATAATCTTAACTCCATCAAGGTATTTGGCAAAGTCAGCGAGGTCGCCGGCAATCTGGAGGCAAAGCTCACGAGTAGGGGCTATCACGAGAGCCTGAGTTGCATCACTCTTAGGATCTATACGCTGTAGCAACGGGAGACCGAAAGCAGCGGTCTTGCCGGTACCGGTCTGTGCAAGACCTACCACATCCCCTTCTTTCGAGATGAGATGAGGGATCACCATTTCCTGGATCGGCATCGGATGCTCGAAGCCCAGTTCTTCTATCGCTTTGAGAAGACGGGGATCAACACCCAAGTCTTCAAATGTCTTCATATCTTGTGTTTCCATAATCAGATTTATGCATTGTTTTAAACATTGGAGGAGAGACGCAATTATAAGAGACGCACGGGAGATGTCTCGTGCGTCTCTATTTTATATAACATTGAAATTGATATAATGTTTGAGTAAGATAGGGAGGATGAAAGTCATCTCACGACGTACTTTTCAGATTTCACACCATTCTTAAGAATGTAGACGCCATGACCGAGAGAGGGGACTTCGCTCTTGTCGATTCCTTTCTTCACGAGGCGACCGTCAATGCTATAGACGTCTACGATAGTAGATTCACCGACAGCTTGAACACCGCTATAGTCTAACTGTCCATACTTGGCGACATAGTCATCATATGCCATGAGTTCGAAGCTATCAACCCCATACTGATCGCTCGATGAGAGCCTAAGATATGCCTGATTGCGGGGAAGGTACTGATCAGTGCCTACCACAAACTTGAGTTTACCACCTTCCACAGTTAGCAGACGCATCGTCTGCTTATTGTAAGGAGTCTGGTTTTTGTGAAGGTAGCTCGGATTATTGAAATATACTCCCTTAAGGAAATTATAATCAAGGGTTGCCATGTTGGAAGACTTTCCGATATTGAGTCGGTTGTCGGTAGCGAGCGGTTTTTCGCATTCAATGATGACGGCTTTCCCTGCAGGGACAGTACCTTGAATCTCTTTAGTCACCACAACTCCATGAACGGGATCGATATAGCAGATATAGAATATTTTGACGCCCTTAGAGTATGCAGAGAAAGGGAAATCTGCATAGAAGGGATAGTAGTATTTGCCACCGGCAGTAAGGGTTGGGACGATTCCGAAATAGCTTTCGCTTGAAGAAGCTTCTATCGGGTGAATGTACCAAAGGCGGGAATCTTTTGTAGCATCAGCAGAGGCAAGACCTTTTTCTTCCGTCATGTCAACACGACGATCGCCTAAATATTTGGTCATGCCGCTCTTCGATGCATAGGCATAATAGGACTGTTGCCCATCGTAGGTCTTCGCTTTCAGAATCTTCATATACTCATCAAGGAAACCATGCAAGCTCGTACCCTGACCTTCAATATCATAGTAAGAACCGGAACCTGCATTGGCAGCGGAATTGATGTAGAAGACTGTGGCAGGGTCAGAAACGGCTTTCTGGAAACCAAGATAAAGCTCCAAAGCACCAACATCTGCTGTTGTTGCAGCCATATTCAAAGAGCCTGTATTGTCGAGAAGATAAGCGTAACGCTTAGTGTAAGCATTCTGCACCCTATAATATCCATTGCCATTCAAATCGGCAAGAGCGGAAATTGAACAAAGTGAAACGAAAAAGATCAGTAATAATTTTTTCATACGAGAAGTAGATTTTCCTTGTCCCTTACTAAAAAAACGAAGCTTTACTTAAGATTGTGCATCTTTTACTTAATAAAACGCATCCGTCGTGCACTCAGACACGACGGATGTGCTTATTTATTAACGCATGAGAACTGCATTTTGTTGCGTCTCTGATGCATATTTAAGTTTATCACTCGCAAACGCAGATTGCAACGCGGTTGTCAACAGGATCAGCGTAAGGCTGCTCTTCAGCTTCGCCCATGCTCTTTACGATGATGCGGTCAGCTGCAATGTTGTATTTGCTCTTGAGTGTGTTAGCTACGATTTCAGCACGCTGCTTGCTGAGACGGAGGTTGATAGCGAGTGTACCGGTAC
The DNA here is from genome assembly GCA_964399005.1 of uncultured Sangeribacter sp. GTDB lineage: Bacteria > Bacteroidota > Bacteroidia > Bacteroidales > Muribaculaceae > Lepagella. The sequence continues at coordinate 3,954 of CAYNPB010000129.1, read as the reverse complement.
CCTTGTCTGCATAGCCTGTTACGACAACCTTAGCATTGGGGTGATCCTTAAGGAACTCAGCTACTTCAGTCACCTTATACATTTCCTGGTTTGTGATAGTAGCAGTGTTAATGCGGAAGAAGATGTCGCGACGGAGCATTTCAGGCTTAACTTCCTCAACTACGTTGGTAACAGGAGCGGGTTCGATAACTTTCTCGATGATGCGCTCGATGATCTGAGGCTGAGCAACGGGAACCTCAACAGTGCGGGTAGTCTTGTAATATTTAGGACCAAAAGTGTACTTCACACCAACGAGGCCATTGAAATACCAGTCAGCATTGTGAGCTTTCTTAGAGTTGTAGCCGTCAGGAAGAACGTTTGACATAAGTTCAACGCCAATAGCCACGTGTTCGCTTACATTGAAGTTAACGTCGAAGCCGAACTGACCTACGAAACGCTGAGAATTATTGTGCCAAAGAAGAGCGAGGGGTTCTGCACCTGCACCAACGAGCTGGTTGCTGAAGTTGCAAGCCTGGCGGTTGTGGAATGCGAAGTTAGCACCTACACCTGCGATAAGGTCAACGTCAACGAGACGATAAGGATCGTAGCCTCCAAATACATTGGTAAGGTTGACAACAGCGTCAACTGTAGGAGCGATATAGAACCATCTCCAACGACCGTTGAGGTCTACATTAGACTGGGTGAATGAAGGGTCAATGCCCTGGTCAGGATTACCCGGGTTATTGATGTATTTATTAGCGTGGAGATAGAGAGCTCCCTTAGACTGCCAAGCGTTGACAGCGAGGCGAACGCCGATATAAGGGTTGAAGTTGTAGCCACCTGCTATCTGAGCGTTGGGGCTGAATAGGCGACCGAAAGAAGCTTCACCAAGAGTTTCCTGACCACCGAATTGACCTTGAATATACCAGTTAGGTACGTATGAATACTCGGTGATGGTTTCCTGAGCCATTACAGAAGCACCAGAACAAAGAAGTGCACCAGCGAGCAGAATCTTATTTAATTTCATAATTGAATTCTTAATTAATTTTTGGGTTTCCGATTAGTTTAGGGTTCGGTCCGGAATCCGGAAGGACTCCGGACACGAATTAATCAAAACTTATTTAACCGTGATGTAGAATTTCTTAGTTGAAGTGAAGCCTGAGTAGTCAAGAGCCTGGTAAACGAATGTGTAATCACCCGCTGTGAGACCGCTGATTTCAACTGACTTCTGGCTGCCTTCAAGAACCTTGCCAAGATCTTCATTGCTTGAATTCAGAGAAGTAACGTTTTCGCAAGCGAAGAACTTCTTGAATGCAGGAGCCACGATTTCACCGGTGTTTGTAGTAAGGTATATCTTGATCTTGTCGCCTGAGCCTGTGAAGATAGTAGGATCTGACTCGCTCTGAGAGAGGAAACCGATACCGTCGTTTGTATCATAGAGTGCTGCAACCTGGAGAGCTGCGTTTGGATCAGCGAGGAACTCGTTAACCTTGTTAGCGAAGCGGTTGTAGAGGTTGAACGCACGGTTAGCAAGCTCGAAGTAGTTGCTGTTCTCAACAGATTCGAAGCTGTTGCGGATAGTACCCTTAATGTCAGTAATAATATTATTGATCTCGTTGTTCATCTGGAGGAGAACAGTGTCAATCTTAAGCTTAGCCTGAGCATATACATCAGAATGTTGTTCCTGAATCTGTTCAATAGATTGACCTGGATAAATTACAGAACAAACTTTCTGAACTATCTTATCATTAATTTCCTTAATGATATCATCAAGAGCTGCAATTGCTTCGACATCATATTTTATTCCATCGACAGTAATATCACCCTTAGCGGTCACATTTGTTGAAACCTCATTTTCTTGGCTAAAAGTAATATTGCCTAAAACTACAGAGTGGCCATCAACTGTTGTCTCTGCGTTGAAGTTAATCTTATCAAGAGCCTTATTTTTCAGACGCTCGAAGAAGTTAGCGAGGTTACCAGTTGGAAGTCTCTTGCTTGTATAATCGCCATCTTTCTTGAAAGCGTTGAAGCTAAGGGGCTTAGCGGTAATAACAGCGATTTCATACTTACTGAGGACAGCATAATCACCTGTAGTAGGCTCGGCTGGTTTACCGTCGGCTGTAGTTTTGGGAGTCTCTACTCTATTAAATTTCTTAGTTGTGGGATCATATGTCCACTTAACAGTACCGCCAGTGCCATCTTCACCAGTTGGGGAAGTCCAGTCGTAACGAAGAGCATATGCAGGGATCTCCTTTGCAGTAATCTGGTCGTAAACAGCCTTTACAAGGTTGCCTGCAGTACTTACAGACGGATTCTTAACGGCAGCCTTAGCGGCGCTCTTAAGTGCTGATGCATCCGGAGTGACATCAATGTTGCCAGCTGCGATATCAGCTTTCTTAATCTTAAGAGATGCCTTATACAAGCCATTCTTAGTAACAGGTGCGCTTGCGCGAGTACCAAACTTAAGCAGATAGTTGGGGTTAGCTTCGATTTCGAGAGCATAGGGGGTGTCATTGCCACCGAGCTTATTTCCTAATGAATTCTCAAGAGTGAGCTTTTCACCGTCGAAGTTATGACCAATAGGATTTACAGTAAGATAAATCTCGCCGAGATCGATGTCTTCGTATTCGCTACCATCAAGATTAATGGGTGCTGAACAGAGATCAGAGAATTTGATACCTGCTGCGATGTCATCACCATCTTGGCTTGGGAACTTATCAGGAGTGCCATCAACTTTCTCACCATACCAGTTGAAGAGCATATTGCTCTGAACGCCGATAGGAAGGCTAAAGTCGCCGAAAGCAGGGCCGAAAGCTCTTTGGACGATAAGGCCAGTAATCGTGTTGCTGAGACGATCAACCAAGTTGTCAACCTGGCTATAGAGGTCAGTCAATCTGGTATCGATTTCATCAAGAGGATAAGAAGAGAGAGCGTTTACTTGATCACGGAGATCTTTGAAAGCATCAACGAAATCAGGCTCGCCGTCGTTATCGATATCGAGTTTATTAAGGGCGTCCATGAAATCTTCAAGAGTCTTGATTCTCCCATTAAGAGAGTCTTCGCCTTTGTCTCTGCAGTAATCCCAGAGCTCTTTCAAAGAAGCAAAGTTGTTTCCATTAAGAACATCTACTTTAGCATTCAAGTCGCTCAAATCGTCCTTACAGGACTGTAGAGATACCATTGACGCGCCTCCGAGGAGAGCTAAGGTAACTCCGTAGAGTACTTTTTTCTTCATCTTCAGTAATTTTAAGTTATTGATAATTAAATTTTGTTTTTTCAATTTATTCTAATAGCGGAATCTTTGGTGCATGTGTTCTCCAACACTTCTCATGCAAGCCAATCTGTAACTTTTCTGATACTTTTTATCTAAACGAATGCAAAATTAATATAAATTTTTAAAATTTCACAAAAAATATCAAAAAAAATCTCCACTTCGAAAACTATAACAATGAATGTAGGAGAATGTTCGAAGAAAAAAAATAAAATTTTTATTTCAGGCTTTGAGTAGTAAGCATGCTCCGCATGCGTCGAGTCGAAGACGGGGTAATATTTTTTAGTTTTAGTATGTTTTTGAGGCTTAAGGGCGCGCGCTTGCTACTCAAAGTGCTTTTGGGTTCGATACCTTTTTCGCTTAAGGACGCGCGCGGAGCGCGCTTGCTACTCAATTTGCCTCGGGGTAGATACCTATTTCGCTTAAGGGCGCGCGCGGAGCGCGCTTGCTACTCAATTTGCTTCGGGGTAGATACCTTTTTCGCTTAAGGGCGCGCGCGGAGCGCGCTTGCTACTCAATCTGCTTTGGGGTAGATACCTTTTCGCTTAAGGACGCGCGCGGAGCGCGCTTGCTACTCAATCTGCTTCAGTATAGATACCTATTTCGCTTAAGGGCGCGCGCGGAGCGCGCTTACTACTCAATTTGCTTTGGTGTAATCGGTAATTTTGCACCGTCAAATTTTGGTAAAATAGGATCGACAAAAA
>CAYNPB010000128.1:0-7970 GCA_964399005.1 uncultured Sangeribacter sp. | reverse complement strand
GAAGTGGAGGTGGTGTCGCCCAAAGAATTTGAGACAATGCTAAAAGAGGATCCGAAAGCTTATCTTCTTGACGTTCGCCGTCCGGAAGAATTTGACGCGGGTCATCTAAAGGATGCACATCTGCTCAACTGGCTTGACACCGATGATTTCAAGAAAAATGCCCAAAAACTTGACAAGTCAAAGACCATCTTTGTATATTGCCGAAGCGGCAGGCGCAGTAATGAAGCCGCCAATTATCTTTCACAGCAAGGTTATAAGGTCGTTGATATGGATGGCGGCATTCTTGCATGGGAAGAGAATCATCTGCCTCTTGTCTATCCCTCCGAAAATAAATAATAATTGAAATTTTATAGCTCCTAACTGTGAAATTTCAAAATTTTTATCTAATTTTGCATCAAACTTCAGTCAATCTCAAATATCATGAGATTTACCCTTAAATCTATTATCGTGAATACATTCAATTACCTTAGATTAGCGTTAATCATTACATTGCTTCCCTTATCCCTTAAGGCCTTAGCCCAGGATTATCCTCAGAAATCCAATTTACCTACCGTATACATTGAGACGGAAAATCGCAAGGCCATCGCCGACAAGGAGAATTATGTAAAAGCCACCTTGCGCTACGTCGATGCCGACGGCGAAAAATACTACGATGCGCTTGGCATACGTGGACGCGGCAATTCCACATGGCGCCTTGCAAAGAAACCATATAGGATAAAATTCGACAAGAAACAGGAATTCTTAGGCCAAGACCATGCCAAGGCTAAAAGTTGGACACTGCTTGCCAATTATGCGGATAAAAGTCTTATGCGTAACGCCCTCGCAGCGCATCTTGGAAAATTTGCAGGTCAACCGTTCACCGCCGCAGCTCAATTTGTAGATTTAGTGTTGAATGGGAAATATGTCGGAAATTATCAGATTTCCGACCAAGTCGAGATCCGAGCTAAACGTGTCGACATCGTGGAGCAAGAAGATCCGATGACGGATAACTCTAACATTACGGGAGGTTACCTTCTTGAAATAGATGGCTTTGCAGATAGCGAACCCTGTAAATTCACTACATCCAAAGGCGTCAAGATAACAGTCAAATCACCCGACGACGAGATTATCGACAATCGTCAGGTTAGCTATATCAAGAAATACATACAGGATTTCGAGAATGCACTGTTTAGTGCGGATTTCACTGATCCCGAGGTCGGTTATCGCAAATATGTCGATGAAAGCACTCTTATAAGCTGGTATGTCGCATCGGAAATGACTGCCAATCCTGATGCTTTCTGGAGCACATACATCTATAAAAATCAAGATGATCCCAAGATCTATTGGGGTCCGATGTGGGATTATGACATTGCCTTCAACAACTGTCGCCGCAAGGGCGACATGACCCGCCGACTTGTGCTGAAGGATGGCTACGGAGCCGATCTCACCGGTGTCTGGATTCGCCGCATGTGGGAAGACCCATGGTTTGTAAATTCAGTCAATGAGAAGTGGAAAAGCATGGTAGAGGATGGTGTCGAAGACTACCTGTTGACGTTCATTGATGAAAAGGAAGCTGAGCTAAAGGCCTCTCAGGCTCTCGATAGCAAATTGTGGCCTGTCAGCCAGAGGGTTTATGATGAATATATGCTTTTCTCCACATATTCTGCCACAGTTGATTATCTCCGTAAGTTCGTCAGGGAGCGTGTCGAGTATCTTACAGAAAGTTTCGCAACTGAGGCTGCCGGGGCGGTGCCGACTCTGCCGTTTGAGATAGAGGAAGATTATTACTATCGCATTCATAACGCAAACACTATGAAATGCGCCGATCTCACTGAAGATGGCATGTCATTATGTGGAAACTCCTACGTCGCAGACACTGAAAGCCAGCAATGGGATATCAAAGATTTGGGCAACGGTTTCTGCATGATGACAAATCGTGCCTCTGGTAAAGTTATCACTGATGCCGCTCCATTGGTCGGAGGCAACTATCAGCGCAATTCCCAGCTTGCATTGACCGATCCTAACCCCAACGACGAGCGTCAGCAATGGCAAATCGTGCCGTTGGCCACCGGTGGAGTCTACACTATTGGCAACCGCGCTACGGGTCTCGCGTGGAACAATTCCGGCGGAAGCTCCAATGATGGCAATCCTTGGATATCATGGGATAACGATTCCAACAATCCCAATAAGCCTAACCGGCATTGGAAAATAATCCGTGATGAACTGAAAGAGAACACAGGGGTAGAAATCTTAGAGGGATTCGCCAACGACTATGTAGTAACTTATTCGCCTTCACAAGCAACGATCAAATTTACTGGCCACGAAGATTCAATTTTGAGCGGTACGTATTCTATCATAGGAATAAATGGCACTGCCATGGCATCCGGGCAGATATCCCGATTTGTCGATATCTCTGCTCTCCCTGCCGGCATCTATGTGCTCGTGTGGGAGATCGATGGTCGCTCAATGTCGCGTAAAATCGTCAAGCCATGATGATTTTTCACAATAATCATCATAATTTCGCTCGCTAATAGCCGCTTTTGTTGCATCCGAATACATTTTTTTGTAAATTTGCAAAATATTACTGACCAGATTTTCAAAAAATAACTAACCATAATATCAAAGTCTAACATGCGAAAACTTTCCGTATCGCTCATGTTGATGATCTCACTCTTTGTAGGGTTCACAGCATGGGCTCAAGAGACCGACAACGGTCATGTCACTACTACACGCTCCTGGGATTTCACTCAAGGAGCTAATCATGCCGAAGAGGTAAAAAACTGCGACTATTGGTCTGAAAGTTCTAAGGGCCGCTATGGACTGGCTAAAGAACTTAAAGACCAGGAACTTCCATCCTCAAAAGGAGGTGCCCTTTCAGGTCTTGAAGGTATCTATTTCACTGTTGCTAAAGGTGCAGTCTATGGCATATCAGCCAACTACTGCTTCCAAAATGGCTCAATCACTGTCCGCATTCCCGGCTGCGGAGTAAACGATGAGATAATCGTTGATTTCTCAGGAGCAGGTGGTGATGCGACCGTCACTTCCGATAATCTTAACAAGGAACTAATGGTGCCGTCCAGCATCAGCAAGCAATGCGACGAGTCAAAGGCTTCTGCGCGCGTAAAGGAAAACGGCGACGTGGTGTTGAAGATGTCTTGCGGAAAAGGTTTCCGCCTCTATGGCATCACTGTCAATCCCTATGTGCCAAAAGAGCGCCACTTCACTGATTTCAAGATCGACTTCACTTCCGATCCCTACACAGTTGTAGTTCCTGCTGATGGAGTCCTTCCCGAAGGCGTCACTGTTGAAGGCACATGGCACGACGCTCAGCACGGATATAACTCATCAGTGGTCACTGTTCCTGTCGATGGCGCAGTGAAAATCACGTTCGGCAACTGCTCTTACAACGGACAGGGAGCAACTATAAAGAATGGCGACAAGGTTCTTGCCACTCTTCCTTGCAATGCTGACTGCGATGGTACATCTTCATGGACCTACAATAGCGACAACGATGCAGTGCTGACAATCGTCACTCCATCCTACTGCCCTTCACTCTCTGTAGAGGCTTGTGATTTTATCCCTGATATAGAAGTATCTTACTTTAATACCGATGGTTCTTTGATAGGCACCGACCTTCTGCCCGGTGGAGCAGCTCTCAACTACAAGTATGGCGTTGATGATGTCACTGTCCCGCAAGGCCAGGCCTTCCGTGGCTGGTTTGCATCCACTAAGTCAAATGCAGAAAAAGTATCTGAAGGAACTCCTCTTGAGACCGACACTCAGCTTTATGCCCGTGCCACAAAGATCGAGACTCCATCTTCTACCGCTCGCTTCGTCTATGATCTCACAAAGCCCTATTTCTATGTGGAAGATCACGAGGCAATTGAAATCGACGGTAAGTACTACAACAATCATGGCTGGCTCGTCAGCAATGGAGGCACGATTAAAGTCAATGTCGCTGCTAAATGCTATGTCTCAGTGGGTTGTTGCCAATATTCTGCTGAATCCACTGCGGTGGTTACTGATGCTTCCGGAGAGAAAGTGGCTGAATTCCCTGTGAAGGCTGCTTCTGACGGTGCAGAACAGACTTTCCAATACGACGGCGAACCGGGTTGGCTTACCATCACATTCCCCAATGGAGCATACATCCACAATGTGACTATCTCAAACGTAGCAGATTTCGTAGAGTATAATGAGTCTACAGGCTATTACGAGATTCCTGCCGGCGACGTGTCAAGTTTCCTGTTGGCTCTTAAGGCAGCTTCTTCAAAAGATGGAGCTAAGATCTATCTCCCCAATGGCACCTACGACCTTGGCACTACTACTCTTACTCCCATTGCAGGGAAAAATATATCCATCATCGGCGAGTCTATGTCCGGCACAGTTATCACCAACTGTCCTCCGATTGAAGAAGAGGGAATCGGTGTTACAGCTACCTTGCTCAACCGTTCCGAAAACCTCTATCTGCAAGATCTCACACTCCGCAACGCGATGCCGTTTGACGGTAAGGCATTTGCCGGACGCGCAGTCACTCTCCAAGATAAGGGCAAGAACACCATCTGCAAGAACGTCAGCCTCGAGTCTTATCAGGACACTTATTACAGCAACAATACTTCTGCTTTCTTCTATTTTGAAGATGGCGAGATCCATGGTGTTGTCGACTACGTTTGTGGTGGAGGCGATGTATATTTCAATCGTGTGAAGTTTGTCAACGAATCTCCTAAGAATACTACTATCGCAGCTCCCAACGGTGCAAAGAAGTTTGGCTACGTGATGAATGAATGTACTATTGAGACGCGTTGCAACCAATTCAATTTCGGTCGTTCATGGGGTACATATTCAGGCCTCGCATGGCTCAACACCACTATCAATCAGCCGGATAAGCTTGCGTCTTCACGCTTCACTACTGCCGGTATGAACTGTGCCGCTGATAAGTTTGTGGAATACAACTCAATGGATTCCAAGGGTAATCGTATCACTCCGACATCGAATAAGCTTAAATTCACCCACTCTTCAGGCGATAAGAGCTATGAGACAGTCCTCACTGATGCGGAAGCTGCAGAATATGCTATCGACAAAGTGTTCCCCAACTGGGATCCTGTCAGCATCGCAGCTCAGGCTGAATATGAGCCGAATGAGGCTACCGAAGGCAATGTATATCTCGTAGATGGTAAGATTTATGCCGGCGAACTGCCTGAAGGTAATAAGCTCAAAGTGCGCAAGGCTAATTCTCGTGGAGGTTTCGGCCCCGTTGTTGAAGCAACAGTTACAGCTGTAAATACTGTGAATGCAGAAGAGACTGCTATCAGCTCTCAAAACTATGACCTGCAGGGAAAAGCTGTCAGCGATTCTCATAAGGGTGTGACTTTGAAAGTCGTCACTCTCAGCAACGGAAAGAAAGTTGCCACCAAGGTAATGGAGAAATAAGTCAAAACTATCCAAGTATAAATAAGGATGGCTCTTCCAGGAGGAGTCATCCTTTTTCGTATTGAAGTTGTTTAAACTTATTTTTTTATTAATATTTCGTCATATTTTCGAGCAGGTTTTTTCTCTCGAAGTAGGAGCGATGCGGGCATCGTGACGGATGAGAGAGGAAAAAGATGCCGAAAAGATGGCGGAAGATTAATAAAAAGAATAATATTTTTTGGTGTATTTCTAGGTGTTTTGAATTCGTAAATAAGTTTAAACAACTTCATTCATAAAACTATAGGAGCGAATATTCCGTTACTTATAAAAAGAGATTCTGATGACCGCTATAAAAAGAGATTCTGATGACCGTTAGAGAAGAATTGTTGAAAGTTAGGAAGCGCCTTGATGGCATCTACGATCGTCGAGAACGCGAGGCCGTAATCCAATTGGTTTTTGCGTATGTGAAAGGATGGAGTAGGGTAGACCTCATTATCAATGAAGGCAAAGATCTATCTGATTTCGCTCTTAAAGAAATCGATGGGATAGTAGATCGCCTCATTCTCGGCGAACCGATTCAATACATCACCGGGCAAGCACGTTTCTTTGGAATGGATTTTAAAGTCCACCAGGGAGTCCTTATTCCGCGTCCTGAAACCGAGGAACTCGTTGATTGGATTCTAAAAGATGCTGCGGATCGCCCTGATCTGTCGGTTCTTGACATAGGCACCGGTTCCGGATGCATTGCTATCGCCCTTGCCCGCAATCTGCCGTTCTCTGCGGTCACAGCTCTTGACTTCAGCTCCGTTGCCATAGACCAAGCGAAAGAAAATGCCAAGATTCTCAATGCCAAAGTCTCCTTGGTGAAGGCTGACATGTATGATTGGCTTCCGGAGCCTAATTCCTTCGACATCATAGTCAGCAATCCTCCTTATATTTCTCCCGAAGAGAAAGCCGATATGGAGGTGCGTGTCAAAGACTACGAACCGGCAGAAGCTCTTTTCGTTGAAGCCGACGATCCTATCCGTCCCTACAAAAGGATAGAGACAATTGCATCTGAAGGTCTCAAACCCGGGGGAAGCGTCTATATGGAGCTTAATCCCCGCTTTGCTGAAGACGTGAAAAAATACTTCCTGTCCAAAGGTTGGCAAGACGTTGACCTCCGTCTCGATTCCTACGGCAAAAAAAGAATGCTGAAAGCCACCAAATAAAATCCGATAAGCCCCCGATTTCCGAGCCCAGAGCCCCCAAAAAGGGTGAGATTTAATTCTCAATTCTCAATTCTCAATTCTCAATTAAAAAAGATTCTCAATTAAAATGCACCTTACCCCCAAAGATATGCTGATCCGAATGGCCGGTCTTTGTGCCGGTGCCGAACAGTGTGCCGCCGATATAAAAAGTAAGATATTGAAGAATGGTTTCTCCATTGCAGAGGCCGATAAGATGATTGAATATCTGAAAAGAAACAAATATATCGACGATCAGCGCTATGCCCGGGCATATGCCGTAGATAAGGTCCGTTTTTCAGGGTGGGGGAGGATGAAAGTGCGAATCGGATTAAGAGCCAAAGGAATGACCGACTCGGTTATTTCCCAAGCCATTGAGTATATTCCGGAGAATGAATATGCCGCGGCTCTTGAAAAGGTGCTGAAGGCTAAAGCCCGGTCTCTCGACCTAAAGGATGTCAAAGATCGTCAGAAACTTTATCGTCATCTTGCATCCAGAGGATTCGAGTCTCAACTTATCATTTCAGCTATGCGTGCCTTATGCTCAGTTTCCTGACCGACATAGCAGATTTTTTCCTTCCTCGCACTTGTCATCTCTGTGGATGCAATTTGAGAGATACGGAAGAAGTGTTTTGCGTCCGTTGCGTTGAGACGCTTCCTCGTTCGCTCTATCATCTCTTGCCGATGAATCCGATGGAGCGTCGTTTTGCAGGCATAGTCCCGTTTGTGAGAGCCACTGCACATTTCATCTATTCCCGTAATTCCGAACTCGCAGAAGCAATCCACGACATGAAATATCGTAAATTCCCCTCAGTCGGCCTACGACTTGGTGAGATTGTAGGTGAAGAACTAAACATGGCCGGTTTCTTTCATGGCGCTGATTGCATCGCTCCTGTTCCGATGCATTGGTGGAAGAAAGCTCGTCGAGGTTATAATCAGGCAGATTATATTGCAGAAGGACTCAGCACAGCCACGGGCCTTCCCGTCCTGAATGTCTTGGAAGCTGTCAAGTCACATAAGACTCAGACTGCAATGTCGCTCACTCAGCGTCAAGCCAATCTCGCAGGCACTTTTCGGGTAAAGGATACGGAAGCAATCCGAGGCAAAGGTCTCGTTCTTGTCGATGATGTATGCACCACCGGAGCCACCCTCCGCACCCTTGCCTCCGAAATAGCATCTACCGTCCCCGACTGCCGCCTCTATCTCCTCTCCCTATGCGCCACCGTCTAATAAATCCTCCCCTCCGATCCCCGACCCTCCCTGACACCTGACCCCCGACCCCTGACCCCTGACACCTGACCCCCGACACCTGCCACCCTGAAACCTAAAAAAAATAAAAAAATATTTGCAAGTTTCTAT
>CAYNPB010000127.1:0-8156 GCA_964399005.1 uncultured Sangeribacter sp. | reverse complement strand
TGCCATCCAACCATAGTAAGGCAATGCGAGAAGCCTCTAACAGAAGGATGGCAACGGATACAGGCACTCACGCTTTTTTTCGTACCCGCTCGACTCCGGAGCCGCCTATCGAGCAATATTTCCATTGCAACTGGTTTCAGCAATCATTCTGATGAATTATGAAAAAGGTCTCAATTGGAACTCTTTGTATAATTTGCACTGTCGGGTGCATTTGTATTATGTTTGCACTTGTGGGATGTAAGCATGGAAAAATAGAAGTCAGCTCAGTTCATGTGGATTCCACCATACCAGCAAATAATCCAAACCTAAAGGTTTTTGTAGAAAACTCTGGAAGCATGGATGGTTATATGTGCGACGGCTCTCAATTGAAAGATGCAGTTTATGACTACGTAAGTGACTTAAATCGTTACACAGACACGACAAGTTTGTATTACATAAACAGTCAAATCATCCCTTACAATGGGAATTTAACAACATACATAAAAACCTTAAATCCTACATCATTCCATAAAGCAGGAGGAAATACCTTAAATACAGATTTAGGAGACATAATTGCCAACGTCCTCAAAGAAGTTAGTGATACCACAGTTTGCATATTTGTATCAGACTGTATTTTAGATTTACCGGCCAAAGATGCCACAAAGTTTCTTACAAACTGTGAGATACGTATTAAAGATGAAGTAATCAACACTCAAAAGCGGATACGAGATTTAGGTGTTGAGATACTAAAACTATATTCTGACTTTAATGGCAAATATTTTTATCCTAATGGTAGCGTTGCGGTGCTTAAGGACGTAAAGCGACCGTATTACCTCTGGATATTTGGCAATAAAAACTATATAGCAAAACTAAATGCTTATGTGCCACTTTCGCAATTAGCGAAGTATGATCTTAGCGGTATAGTTGCCTTTACTAATAAATCAGTTGTTCCGTTTGACATTTTCGCCAACAATCAGACTAGTAAAATAGCTATACCTGCGAATGGGAACTATAATCTCATGATACAAGCAGATTTCCGTACGACCTTACAACCTGATATGATGATTCAAGATAAGGGTAATTACTCATTTAATAGTAATAAAATAACAATCGAAGAAATTAAGCCGATATCAGATCCCCAAAGCAAGTATTCACATTTCATAAGATTTAAAGTTCCTCATGACTTAACGATTTCTCAGGAACACTTATCTTTTAATACCCCTAAGATACCATCTTGGGTTTCAGAATTTAACGATGAATCAGGAACCAATATCCAAGCTAATCTCAATAAGACAACTGGGATAAAATATCTTATTCAAGGAGTGGCGGATGCTTTTAAAAACGAGGAGTTAAGTACTACATTTGATTTTAATATTAAACGCAAATAAAATATGGGCAACTTTTTTGGGAGTTTATATTGTCTATTTGAAGACTTCTTTGGTCTTACCCTTGCAGATTACATGTGGGGGGTATCCTCACCTTTATCACCTAACAATTCCTTTATTGGGATTGGAATTACCATGCTTGCAATAAGTTTGATAACAGTACTTACCTTTTATTACGTAGTCGGTCACCCACGTTTAAGTAATTGGTGGGGTTGGCTAATTTTCTTGGGAATAAATTCCGTAATTAACTTCATTGTTGGCTGGCAATGGGTATTACAAGACAAATATGATGGAAAAATGATAACTATTGACCCGTCTACAGGTATTGATATCCCTCTCAACATAGGAGAGTCTGAGATTCTTTGTTTTGGAGTGGCTAATCTGATACTGTCCATATTTGCCTTTATCGTTTTATCCTTCATTTTCAAATGGTGGAGTACAAATTGTTCAAGCGCACCTTTCTAATAATATGTCAAAATTATTCTTATTCGCTATTGGTGGCACAGGGTCTCGTGTGTTGAGATCCTTAACAATGTTGTTGGCTTCGGGTGTCAAGGTAGGAGTCGATGAAATCGTACCGATTATTATTGACCCTGACACATCAAATGCAGATCTGACCAGAACAGTCAGTTTGCTTAACAAATATTCTGCAATTCGTAATAAGCTGCAATTCAGTGAAGGTAATGAGAGTCGCTTTTTCCGGACAGAAATAAAACAGATTCTCCCTAATTACACCCTTTTAATCAAAGATACTGAAGATAAGTCATTTCAACAGTTCATCGAATATGCTTCTATGAGTAAAGCAAATCAAGCTTTGACGAAGATGCTATTTTCAGATAAAAATCTTCAATCATCAATGAAAGTTGGTTTTAAGGGTAATCCCAATATTGGAAGTGTTGTTCTGAATCAGATTTCTCAATCTTCGGGCTTTCAAACTTTCGCAAGTGAATTTAGTGATGGTGATCGTATATTCATTATTAGCTCTATATTCGGAGGAACTGGAGCAAGTGGTTTTCCCCTATTGTTAAAGACGCTTCGCAATGGCGAAAATTTCTCAAATCATGATCTTATCAATAATGCTACCATAGGAGCTATAACCATGCTTCCATATTTCAAGCTGACAAAAGATGAAAATAGTGATATCGACTCATCTACTTTCATATCTAAAACAAAATCAGCTTTGGCTTATTATGAGAACAACATTAGCAAGAATGGTTCTATCGACGCGTTATATTACCTTGCTGATGACGTTTCTAAAACTTATGAAAATCATGAAGGAGGATCCTCACAACAAAATGATGCTCATCTGATAGAATTACTTGGTGCCACAGCTATTGTTGATTTCACCAATAATAGTTTTATGGGAACTTCACACATGGAACTGGGCATAAAAGACGAAGCAGATACAGTATCTTTTAGCTCATTCTATCACAAGATACGAACGATGCTTTATTTCCCATTAGTACAGTTTACATTGATGTCTAATGCCCTAACATACAAGGTAGAAATGTATAAATCTAAATCGTTTAGCGCTAACAAAGGAAACTTTGAAGAGTTATATAGCAGCTCGTTTTTCAATGACCTATATGATTTCTTTAGAAAATATCACGACTGGTTGAATGAAATGCGTGATAATAAGCGCCCCCTATACCTCTTCAATTTATCTTGCGGAGATAAGCCATTTGAACTGGTAGAAGGTGTAAAACCTAAGCGCATTCTTTCTAAGTTCTCAGACTATAATCTCATTACAGATCGGCTCAATTCGGCAATTAAGAATTGTAAGAGTAAAGGTAAAGAGAATAAGTTCCTTGAGATGTTCTATCTCGGCACTCAGAAACTTGTAAAAGAAAAGTTAAGTAACTAATTATTATGTCAAAGATATTCCGATTATACAAAGAGGGTACTTCTACCTATGAGGACTGGAACAGCAGTCCTGCTTTCCCATATAATTCTACAAGCCGCGATACTATAGAAGATCCTGACGGAGCATCGGCTCGACATGAGATCACTTCTATACCATCGCCGTTTGCTCGAATTGATCTCATAAAGACAGCCTATAATGAAGTTTGTAAAACAGATAGGAATACAAATAAGATTAATTTAGATGGCCAAACCATTTTCCATAAAATGGTCTCGGACACTCTCGATGTTGCAGAAATTTTTTTCAACCTTGATAAATATTCTGGAAAGATTGAGGTCATCAAATGGGATCCTTCTCTAATGCTTTCTGAATTAGATATGTCAAACAATGATGGACATCGATACTTGGCTGATGCCCTGCGAAAGTATATGCAATCTGACGCTAAAACATATAATTTCGATAAGCTGAAAAATCTATATCTTTTGAATTATATTGAAGGGCCAGATGAGCTTAATATAATTGGGGCAACCTCGCCAGCCACACTCTTCTTCAGTAATGCTAACGATTTAGATTATGTAAACGACATATTTTTCGGTCAAGACAAGCCTTTTGACAGTGAATATCAACCTCTTTATAAGCGTGACTTTGAATTTGTAAAGTATCTATTTACACTACGGAAGAGCATTCCCAACTTTGCTGGATTATTTCCTGAAGTTGATGCATATCTTAATGCCACCTTTAAGGCAATAGAAAACCAGAAAAAAAAGAATGAGCTACTGAACGTTTCTCCAGCAGATCTTAAGGATTTTGAATCCATTGAAGTGAAAGATGTTCAACAGAATGACATTGTTGAAATACTGGGAAATCCACTACATCAGAAAGCTCATCGTCCAATCTCAACATCAAGTGATTTTGGAATCAAATCTTCTAAGATAACTGAAAATCTTCCATTGGTATTACCAGTGGAGGCGGGGAATCGTTATAGCCATTTGCAATACACGACTGATAAATGGGGTAATACGAATAGAGCTAGTTATCTGGAAGACGAGCCAGATTTGTCAAAACGTAAGTTACCCTTTGACGGCTCAATCCATCCTTATCTGACCATAAGTGATTTTCTTGAAGATACTATCATCAAGGTGCCTCACACGCTTAATACAGAGAACTACTTTGATGCTTATATCCACATAGATAAACCCGAACTTGCTTTTCTTCTTCCATTAAAGCCATTGTTCTTTAAATATTTCACAGTTGAAGAACTCTGTGGCAATATGCCAGACGGCAAGCCAATGGTAGATATGAAGTTGCTTGCTGGAGATTCTGTGAATTTTACCTTACGCATCCCTATAAAGGGAACGGGAAATGTATCTTATGTAGAATATAGCCGTATTTATTACAACAATAACTCAATAGACATACAGAATAATTCTGGAAACATTTCAGAACTAAAGTTTACGGGTTTCATTATGCCATTAGTTCGCTTCAACAATGCGGCTGATGCAATCTATAATATCTCGTGTATTCAATCATCCAGCGCAAAAATAGAATTCGCATTCTACTCCAACGCTGAGAAACTATGTACGACCGTTAAATCACTAAGGAACGAAGACCAAGAGATACTCTTTAAAGCAGAGAATTATCTAATTAAGGGACAAGACTTTGATTACATACAGGTACATTGCAATAAAACCAATGGAATAATAGTTCCTATTTTCAAGCCTCAAAGAAATATTGAGATATTTGAATTCTCTGTTGATTTAGGCACTTCCAACACTCATATAGAGTTCAGCAAAAATGGTGAAGTTCCAAAGGAATTCTATTTCACGCTAAAAGACCGAGAACTAAGTGAAATATTCATTCCTCAAAAGAATGAATTTGGATATCTTGAGGATTTACAAGCTAAAACTGCCATCATCGAGAAAGACTTCATTCCGAGTGAGATTGGAAACGGTGATTTTAGATTTCCTACCAGAACTGTTTTATCATGCGCCAAGACTGTAGACTGGAGCAAGACTATAGATCCATTTACACTCATCAATATACCTTTTACCTACGACAAGCGATCTGACATGCCATATAACAATCTCAAATACAACATTAAGTGGGGCAAAGGTGACGATTTGAGAGTTATGGAATCATATGTCCGAACCATCATGCTAATTATTCGGAATAAAGTATTACTGAATAATGGTAATCTTTCCAAGACTAAAATAACATGGTTTTATCCCATAAGTATGGCACCTAAACGCCTTCGTCGCTTAAGAGAAACTTGGGACGAAGCTTATAATGAATACTTTGGAGAAGGAACTACAAACAGTATGACTGAGTCAGCTGCTCCAATTCAATATTTCTTCAAGAGGTATTCCACAGCAACAAGCCTGGTTAACGTTGATATTGGGGGTGGGACAACAGACATCGCTTTTGCAAAAGATAAAGTTATTAGCTATGTGACATCTTTCAGGTTTGCGTCTAATGCGTTATTTGAGAATTCTTTTTCAAATCTTGATACTCACAATGGTATTGTGGATTATTACAAAGACCACATTTTCAAACTTCTTGAAGAAAAAAAATTGTCTGAGCTAATTCGCGTTTTCAATAGTACGAACAATGAGTTTCCATCTAATATGGCTTCTTTCTTGTTTGGACTTAAAGAAAATTCCTTGCCTAGAGCTGCTGGAATAAATGATAGAGCTGTAGACTTTAATTATCTCCTTCAAGAGGATGAGGATTTTAAAATTGTCTTCATCGTGTTCTACACTGCTATCATCTATCATATAGCTCAAATAACAAAAGCATTAGGGCTTGAAGTCCCGCGACATATATCCTTTAGTGGTAACGGTAGTAAAGTTATTCGAATCATTACAACTAACTCAAATTTACTTGTCAAGTATACTAAAATTATTTTTGAGAAGGTTCTCGGCAAACCTTACGGAAAAGAGTTGGAATTGCTTGGATTAGAAAAAGATTCCAATCCAAAAGATTCAACATGCAAAGGTGGTCTTTTAGGGTTAGAGGAGGAAGATGGCCGCGACAAAATAATCGTTTTTAAGAGTGACTGTAGTGGCGTCATAACAAGTAAAGATACATATTCCTCTATCTCCGATACCTACAAGACTAAGACAATTAAGGCGGTTGAGGATTTCTTCAAATTTGTCTTTGTTGATCTAAACAATGCTTTCAACTTTGATAAAAATTTTGGAGTAAAACCAAAATCCTTCAGAATCGCCCAAGAATCAGCGACCAAAGATCTTGCCACTTTCCTTGACAAAGGTATTACCCAACGTAGAGAGGAAACTGAGGCAGCCGATGTAATAGAAGAAACATTTTTCTATTACCCTATCAAGGGCGTTCTTCAGTCAATGTCGACTGAAATATTCAACTCTTTAAGTAATTAAGAAATATGAAAACATTGAGAACTATAGTACTAATCTTAGCCATCTTTATGGGTGGGAATACATTTATAAGTTGTAAAGATAGCAAGATTCCTAAAACAGAACAGGGAACAACTTCTGAGACCAAATCTGAGACAACTGACGAAAATAGTACGACGCCTGAAGATTCAAAGCAAGTAATGGACAATATTAGTGACATAGCGGCACATATTGAGACGCTTTCTAAAGAAGCAGAGTCGAATACTAGCAATATCACGAAGATATCCAAAGATATATCAGAATTGAAAGGTTTATCAAATCTTCTTGATTTAATTTCGTGGGGAATAGCAGCAATGGCACTGGTGGTTTCTATTATTGCATTGATAAAACTTAATTCATTAAAAAAACATGCTTCCAAGAATCGCGATGAAGTAGAAGAATTGGAACATAGGATTTATATTTTAGAGCAGAAACATGCATCTGCCCCTTTACGCGCACATTTTGTAAAATCTGGCATAGAATCTAGCGAATATTCTTCTTTGATATCTCGTATATCATATATAGAACGTAAATTAGATAAGATGAGTGTCAAGTCGCCAATGACTAGACCAAAGGAAGTTCCTCAAGATTCGACTCTTGATACACAACGAAACACTTCTGAGCAAACTGGTTTTTTTGGTCTTCCATCTCAAAAGTCATTAACCGAGGCCTACTTTAAACGATTAACTGACACCCGTGAATCTGATTCTTATTTCAAAGTCATTGTACAAGACAACAAGGCAGAATTCAAGATTATTGAAGGGACACAATATCTAAATGAAATTAAATCTAATGACGATATTAAGATGGCCCTTGAGTTAGAAGGATGCGCCCCTACAGAAGCAACACAAATGAATATCATTCTTCCAGGTCAGGCCCAAAAAGATGGGGAGAGATGGATTATAACAAAAAAAGCTATCATTGCACTTATCCGATAAACTATGCACGCATTAGTACCTATAATAATATTAGCGATCATCTGTGTTCAGATCTTCTTTTTTATAAAGAATCTGTTACGTATGAATCAATTTAGTCAGATTTTCGCAAATGAATCGTCTTGGAGACTGTGTTTAGACTTAGAGACAAAATTTGTCAATGGAATCAGAGGACAAGGTAATGAAATCTTCGGGGCTATAATTAATTCAATAAATAAGTACCTCGGAAATAATTTGGGGTCTGTTATTGATTTTGGTCTCTTAAAAGATGCTATAGATCGCCATTGTGATTCTGTCGAGAACGATATTGCAACACAAACACCTATTCCATTGTACTGGGGTCTTGCAGGTACTATGGCGGGTGTTATCATGGGCCTCTTTGACTTAATACATTCTGGCGCACTTAACATACTTACACAAAATTCCGCAAATACACGAGCACTTAAAGAAGGAGTTGAGGCATTGCTAAATGGTGTGGCATGGGCAATGTTGGCTTCCATTTGCGGTATTTTATTAACAACTATCAACTCCCTCCTTTTTAAAAGGTGTAAACTCAGAGAAGAAAATGGTAAAAACTCATTTCTTG
>CAYNPB010000126.1:3431-8218 GCA_964399005.1 uncultured Sangeribacter sp. | reverse complement strand
AAACGACCCAGAGCGAACTTTCAGTGAAAAAAATGCGAAATCCCTTAATTATAAATATAAATTTCACTAAAATTAACATAGCGAATGCCACGTAGAGTATCTCCCGGCAGTGTTGCGGATAAGCTAATGCCAAGAGGGCAAGTGGAAAGAAAACGGCGGCTGCGAGTCCCGTGCCTGACGTGTATCCTCTCACCCATTGCTGCGTGTGAAGATTGTCGCTGAATACCTTCCCTACCACCGTATAGCACACCCACATCGCCCCGATATATGCACACGCTATGAAGATGCACACCACTGCCGAGAGCAATTGCCCCTTGATGACGAGCCCAAAGTCCGGTATCTCTGCCTTGATAGGCATAGATGCGCCAAATATCGGCACTGCAAGGCTCAGAAGGACACCTATGCTGCATCCCGACAGAAGCAAAGCGAGAAATATAAACGAGGTCTCTTTCATGGTGACATCAAAGAGATTCTCACGCTCCCTCACCTCTACCATGTCGCGAAAGAACACGCCGATGAATTTAAAATTGCCTCTCACCCTGATGCAAGTCAGGAAAAAGACACTGAAGAGAATCACGTAGATCCAGCTGGTGGCCTCACTCTCGAGCAGGCCCGGGGCAATCATTTCATCCATCCTTCTTTTCTATACCAGTCTATGCTTTCATTCACTCCCTGGCTCAGGGAAGTGCGGGCGCTGAAGCCGAACGCCTCGTGGGCTTTCCGGGTATCGGCACTCCAGTTGCGTTGTTTCATTATGTTGAATTTGTCGGTGTTGAGAGTCGAGGGTTTCCCTCTCACTACTCCTACCTTCTCGCAGACCCAGCTCACGGCTTTAGTGCCCCATAGCGGCACTTTGACAGGCACCACCACTTTCTTTCCAAGTTTCTTGGCTACTATCTTGCGAAATTCAGCCTGACTATAGGCTCGCGGTTCAGCTATATTGAATATTTCCTTCACCGGGGCTTTTTCGAGAGCCAGGAATACGGCCTCCGCCAGGTCGGGCGCATATATGAAGGTCAGCATCTGCTTCCTGAATCCCACTGAAAAGTCAAATCCCTTACGCATAGCGTCAAACATCAGGAAATAGTCGTGGTCGCGAGGCCCGTAGATGCCTGTGCAGCGGAATATGATGTATGGCACCGAATGCATCTGAAGCAGCATCTCTGCCTTGAGCTTGGAGGCTCCGTAGCGGGTGTTGGGCTGCGGAATCATGGTCTCGTTGAAAGGAGTATACGATCGGTTGTCGCCGGGGCCCATCGCCGAGAGGGAACTGATATAGAGAAATTTCTCCGGCATCATGCCTGTGCGTTCGAGCGTCTCCACAAAAGTGCGGAGCAAATCATGGTTGATATGGTCGAAGTCTTTATAGCGAAGGCATTTAGTGGCTCCAAGGTTATACACTATCCAGTCCCACTTCTCTCCTTCAGGCAGGGTAGTGGTCAATACGCGTTCCACGTCGGCAGGCTCCTCGAAATCGAAATTGACACGAGTCACTCCCGATTTAGGAAACCACTTGTCAGACGTGCTTTCCCGGACTCCAGCATAAACTTCCAGGTCAGGCATCGAGACCGCTCTTTCAAGCAGATGCGACCCTAAAAATCCTCCGGCTCCTATGATCAATACTCTTTTCATCAAATTATCTATCTCTCAATCTTATTAGACTAACTGTATTCCCCCTTTAGGGGGATGAGGGGGCTTCTCTTTATGGGGTTAGTGGTCTTCCTCCATTAGGAGTCCTCTTCGTCAGGAATGTATGTTGCTTCCCGCATTTCGCGATATTCTTCCCAGTCAGGGTCTTCAGTGGCTTCGAATTTTAACGGCATCTCCGGAATCTCGGCAAGTGCCCGGTTGAAGACCTTCCCGAAGATGTTGAGGCTGTGGGTATAGAACACCCAGTCCCGTCTGCCACACCCTGTGTATATGCCGGTCATCACGGCGCTTTTGTCTTTGTCAAACTCGCTAATCAGTGCATCAGTAGCCTGCTCCATAAGTTCAGCATCCGTGTCGGTTGGCATACCATCCGGGAGTGGGGGATAGTCCCAGCTCACAGTCACGCGCACCGGAAATTTCCCCGGTTTCTGCCATTTCTCTATGTCGTCTCTGCCGGTGATGATGATCGTCTTGCCGTCATCTCCTTCAGCTGGGTATGACCACCATCTCGTCTTCTTCATCATCTTTCTCTTTCTTTTCGTAGGCATCTACGATGCGCTGCACGAGCGGATGCCTTACGATGTCTTTCTTCTCATATTCAATGATGCCGATCCCCTTTACTCCCCGTAGTATGCGTAGGGCTTGGATAAGCCCGCTCTGCACTGTGCGCGGAAGGTCGATTTGGGTGGTGTCGCCGGTCACAATCATCTTGGCATTATGCCCGAGGCGTGTCAGAAACATCTTCATCTGGTGCTTCGTCGTGTTCTGTGCCTCGTCGAGGATGATGATGGCGTCATTGAGCGTGCGGCCACGCATGAAGGCGAGAGGAGCTATCTGGATTGTATCAGTCTCCATATATTCCTTCAGCTTCACTTGAGGTATCATATCTTCAAGCGCATCATATAGCGGACGCAGATAGGGATCGATCTTGTCTTTCATGTCGCCGGGCAGAAATCCGAGTTTCTCTCCAGCCTCAACTGCCGGACGCGACAGCAGTATCCGGCGGCACTGCCGGTTTTTCAATGCCGCTACAGCCAGTGCAATCGCGATATAGGTCTTACCGGTGCCCGCAGGTCCGAGTGCGAAAGTGAGGTCATTTTCTGCAAACGACTTCACCATCTTGGCCTGATTGGCATTCCGGGGTGATATCGGGCGTCCGTTTTGTCCGAAGATGATCACTCCCTCCGCATTTATTGCTTTTGGAGCCTCACCCTTGATGATGTCGATTATCACGTCTTCCGTGAGCTTGTTATATTTCACGGCATACTCCTCGATTTCGTGTATCTTCTGTTCGAATTCGAGAGTCTCCGATTCCTCTCCTATCACCTTTATCACATTGCCTCGGGCGGCAATGCGCAATTTCGGGAAGAGATTGCGGATAAGACTTACATTATTATTGTTGACCCCATAGAAAGTATGCGGGTCAATCTGATCTATTATTACAGTTCTTTCGTTCACTTTTCTCTTTTAATTCATGATTCATAATTGGCTTCGCCTAAGCTAAAGCAAATGCAATGCATAATTCTGTCAACTGATAATTCAATCAATTCATAAATCAAAATTCAATCAATTCATAAATGTATAAATGCGTAGCCAATTATGCATTATGAATTATGAATTATGCATTGGTGATAGTCTATCCGACCGAGCCTTCAAGAGTGATCTGCAGCAGCTTCTGTGCTTCCACGGCAAATTCCATCGGCAGCTTGTTCATCACTTCTTTAGCGTAGCCATTGACGATGAGCGCCACGGCTTCCTCCATCGGGATGCCTCGTTGCTCGCAATAGAAGAGTTGGGCTTCGTTGATTTTCGAAGTGGTGGCTTCATGTTCCACTGTCGATCCATTGTTGGCCACATCAATATAAGGGAAGGTGTGCGCGCCACACTTGTCGCCGAGCAGAAGCGAGTCGCACTGTGTGAAATTGCGACAGCCGGTAGCTTTCGCCGCCACTTTCACTCCTCCGCGGTAGCTATTTTGCGAGTAACCTGCCGATATGCCTTTGCTGACGATGGTAGATTTGGAATTTTTCCCGAGGTGGATCATCTTTGTCCCCGTGTCGGCTTGCTGATGATTGTTAGTGACGGCAACGGAATAGAATTCCCCGACGCTTTCATCCCCTTTGAGGATGCAGGAGGGATATTTCCATGTGATTGCAGAGCCTGTCTCCACTTGGGTCCAGCTCACTTTTGAGCGGTGTCCCCGGCAGAGAGCACGCTTCGTGACGAAGTTGTAGATGCCACCCTTGCCATCCTTGTCGCCGGCATACCAGTTTTGTACAGTAGAATACTTCACTTCTGCGCGCTCTTCCACTATTATCTCTACAATGGCGGCGTGCAGCTGATTCTCATCGCGCATCGGGGCCGTGCATCCTTCCAGATAGGAGACATAAGCATCATCATCTGCCACTATCAGGGTGCGTTCAAACTGTCCCGTGCCGGCCGCGTTGATTCTGAAATAGGTGGAAAGTTCCATCGGGCAGCGTACACCCTTTGGGATATATACGAATGAGCCATCCGAAAACACTGCCGAGTTGAGGGCGGCGAAAAAGTTGTCGCGGTAGCTGACCACGCTTCCAAGATATTTCCTTACAAGATCGGGGTAGTCTTTCACGGCTTCCGAAAAACTGCAGAAGATGACTCCCAACTCGGCAAGCTTCTCGCGATGCGTTGTCTTTACGCTCACAGAGTCCATCACCGCATCCACAGCTACGCCGGCAAGATGCTTCTGCTCTTCGAGCGAGATGCCGAGTTTGTTGAAGGTGTCGATCAATTCCGGATCCACCTCGTCAAGGCTCTTCTTTAGCTCTTTCTTTTTAGGGGCGGCATAATAGCTTATGGCCTGATAGTCGATTTCGGGTATGTCAAGGTGGGCCCAAGTAGGCATCTTGAGCGTAAGCCAGTGGCGGTAAGCCTTAAGGCGGAAATCAAGGAGCCACTCCGGTTCCCCTTTTTTCTCCGATATGTAGCGGATCACGTCTTCCGATAGCCCGGGAGGCACTATATCTGTGTCAATGTCAGACGTGAAGCCATATTTATATTCACTGTTGGTGGTCTCATCAATGACCTTTGCGCTATTATTTTCCATTGTTTTCTATTTCTCTACAAAGTTACAACAAATAACTCGCCAAAACAACTAA
>CAYNPB010000126.1:0-3331 GCA_964399005.1 uncultured Sangeribacter sp. | reverse complement strand
CCCATTTTATCAAGATAAGGTTCGAAGCATGGAATCAGGGCGTAATTTTGCACCCGTAATCACCAATAAAATCTCAAAAACAATGGAAAAAGAAGAAATTACCGACCCCATCCTCCCTCCCGCAAATGTCACTCAGGAGCCGACCCCCAACGACCAACCCGACTCAGAAGTCATCTATCAGCTTTCCGACATCTTCGACACCCCTGTGAATCCCTGCAGCCCCGATTCCTGCGGCAATTCCGATAAATCTGATAAGTCTGATGATTCCGAAAGCTCCGATAATTCCGATGATTCTGATCGCGCTGATAATCCCGATGATTCTGATTCGAAAATATCCTCCTCTGCCCAAAAGGAAATTAAAAGGATGATTGATGAAATGGGAGCCGACACCCTTCTCGAAATCATCAAAGATAACCGCAACGCCGCAATCCGGCAGATCATAAAGGAAGTGGAAGCCTCTCAAGTTCGTTGTCTCCCCTCCGGCGACAGCGCCGCCAAATCCTACGACTCCATCTTCGACCTCGCCGCCCAAGCCTATTAAAAAAGCCCCCCAACCCCCTAAAGGGGGAGCAAAATCCAATATTTTCTATTTCCAAAGCATCTGTTTGTTTTGGTGTGAAAGCCTTTGGCTTGATTAAAATTCCAAATAAAAGAAAATTCTCAATTCTCAATTCTCAATTCTCAATTCTCAATTCAAAATTATTATGAACACTTCCATCCAACCGGGCCAGCCCTCAACAGTCAATGCCCTTGCCAACGCCACCGGCGGCATCAATGCCGGAAATTTAGTAGAGCCCGATATCGATCAGCAGCTCTTCAGCTTCAACAGCGACGACACTCCGCTCATGAATCTCATGCTCCGTTCAAAACGCGTGAAGGTCAGCAGTCCGGAAGTCGACCACTTTATGATCGATGAACCCAAATCAACCCTAACCACAGTTGCCGATACATCCACCGGCCAGACGCAAGTAGTGCTTCCCGTGCGTCCCGGCGAAGAAAATCTCCCCCGTCAGTTCACGACTCTCCTTGTCAAAGGCGTCGACGGTTATGACGCTGAGGGTAAGGCTACTACTCCCGGCAAGGCACTGATGCTTTTCGTCATCGGACATGATGCCACTACAGGTCGCCCTATTGTCCGCGCGGTCAACGGCCGCAAGATTTCCCCGGAAGATGAGACTTCGATCGTCCCCTTCATCCCTAATGGAACAAAACTCGTTCTTCTCGCCAATTCCCTCTACGAGACTCAGAAGGAAGTCGATCCGGATCTCATCGTGCCGCAGCCGACTCGCGTCTATCTCCAGAAGCGCGGCATGAATCAGGTGGTGAGCGACTATTTCGAAAGCCAGCGCAAGCGCACTCCATTCTCCAAGGCCGTTGTTGCTGAGCAAGCCATCGCCAATTTCAAGGTGCGCGGCAACCGAACGCTCTGGGCAGGTCGTGCCGGTAAGTTCCAGATCAATGTCCCTACGCTCGGCATGCAGACTGTATATAGCACCGAAGGCCTGCGATGGCAGTTCAAGCGTGAGCTGCAGCACACAGGGCGCTGGACCGTAGAGAAGATCATTGCGTTGGCCAAGATGTTCTTCACAGGCGAAGACGTGCCTAAGACAGCCCTCCTCCTTGCCGGGAAAGACCTTTTGGAGCAAATCCAGTGCATCGACTTCTCCCGTCATCCCGAAATCAGCATCTCCACTAAGACCAACAGCATCGGTTGGACCGTCACCAACTTCCACACAGTCTTTGGCGACATTGAGATCAAGCGTGAGCCTACTCTCGACCGACTTGGCTGGAGCCATAGCGGTGCATTGATAGGCGAAGATCGTCTCGTGCATTATGTCTATAGTGCAGAACACACCTTCCAGGATCGCATGGAGGGGCACGAAGCTTCACGTAGCGGTATCCTGATTTGGGATGCGCTCGCTCTCAAAGGTAGCTGCCATATCTGGATCGACGGCGAAGGGGAGACCTCTTCCGAAAATAGCGAGTGTCTTGTCCTTTGGGATTCTGAGGATGCTCCCGAAGCGGTAGAAGGAAAGATCTACTATCTTGTCAATGACACTCCCGCCATCTCTCCCGCTGCTCATTCCGGCTCCATGTGGCACTATTCTGACTCCGAATGGAAAGAATATACTGGCGAACTCAAAGCACTCTAACCCCAAACTCCTATGAAAAGAATAAAATATGAAGTAAAAGGCATGATGGAATGGCACCCCATATTCCGTGTGGGTCGCTCCAAGCTCCGGGTCTCTTTCACCGGAGGCCATCTCTGTGGAGGCGCTTGCACTCCCGCCTCCTTCGAAACCTCCGACCCTGTCGTGCAGGCGGTCATAGAGAATTCTTCGGCTTTCCGCTCCCGGCGCATCAGGATAGGCGATGTCCGTGAGCTTGACGATTCCCTCATGCCTATGAGTTCCGGTGCTTCTGTCGCTTTGAATGCCGCTAAGCCTTCGGTAAAAGAGGAAATCTTCGAATATAGTGATATTGAAGATATCTACGAGTTTCTTCAGCATCAAAAAGGGCTCTCCATGGTTCAGCTTTCCTCTAAGGATTCCTGTTTCCGTGAGGCGAAGAAACTCGGCATTGTCCTAAAGCCTAAGAATGAATCTCATGATCTGCACCCTTGAGCGTTTATATGCCGATGTCTCAGCGCGGCTGGGGGAAATCCCCCGGCCGCAGGGTTCTCCATCCTCCACAAAGATCCCTTCTCCGTCCGATATAATTGCTTGCAAGGCAGATCTCTTGCTCCCCGAGATTGGTGCGCGTCTGATCAAGGAAGCTTCTCCCGAACTGTTGACTTCTGCGCCTTCATATGATTCGGAGATCTCCATGCGGATTATGCCCTGTGGCTTATACGCAGCCGAAATGCCACTCCCTGCCTCATTCTTGCGTCTTGCATCTGTCAGGATGTCAGGTTGGTCACGTAGTGTCCGAGGCCTTATATTGCCCGGCTCTCCTGAATGGGATTGTCAATGGTCGCCTGAGACCGGTATTGCCGGCTCCCCCTCTCGCCCCAAGGCATATCTCGATATGTCGGGAGGCTCCCCCATAATCCGTGCTATGGCATCATCATCTGCCGATGATACTCCGGCCGAATTGAGTTGCTTTTGTGCCCCTATCCCTTCTGCCGACGCTGTATTCATCTTCCCTGACACTCTTTATTATGCGTTGGTGGCAGAAATTGCAGCCGCGATGTGAATCTTTTAACAAAACATTAACGTATATATAGTAATATTTACATACTTCTCATCGTTTCTATTATGATTCCGAAAGGAAGTACAATGAATAATTGTCTAAATTTTGGGTTATATACATTAGTTATTTCTATCGCAGT
>CAYNPB010000125.1:0-8301 GCA_964399005.1 uncultured Sangeribacter sp. | reverse complement strand
GTTAATAATAAATTTAGAATAATGCATAATTCATAATGCATAATTCATAATTTTCTGGCGGGCCTGGGATGGAAATGGGCATAGACCAAGGCTGCTTTGGCTTTGCCTATGGCTTGCACAATGGCATAATTCATGATTTTCTGGCGGGCATGGGATGGAAATGGTCGTAGACCAAGGTGGCTTTGGCTTTGCCTATGGCTTGCACAATGGCATCGAGTGGGGCTTCCTTGATACGCTTTACGCTTTTGAATTGCTTTATCAGGGCTGTCTTTGTAGCTGGTCCGACACCCTTGATGGAATCAAGTTCGCTCACGGTCTGGCCTTTCGAGCGGCGGTCGCGATGGTGAGTGATTCCGAAACGATGGGCTTCATCACGCATGGCCTGAATGACACGCAGGCTTGGACTCGTCTTGTTGATATAAAGGGGCAGAGAGTCGCCCGGGAAATAAATTTCTTCGAGACGCTTGGCAATGCCGACGAGAGCCACCTCTCCCCTAATGCCCATTTCATCGAAAGCTTCTACGGCTGCGCTCAGCTGACCTTTGCCGCCATCCACGACCACCATGTCGGGAAGTTTCTCACCTTCGGCCATCATCCGGGTGTATCGTCGATGCAATACCTCCTTCATCGAGGCGAAGTCATCGGCCCCAACCACGGTCTTTATGATGAAATGACGGTAGTCTTTTTTCGATGGTTTGCCGTTTTTAAACACCACGCAACTTGCCACGGGGTTGGTGCCCTGGATATTCGAGTTGTCGAAACATTCGATATGGCGGGGTTGCACTTCAAGGCGGAAATCGCGCTTCATGGTCTCCATGAGTTTTTCGACACTACGTTCCGGATCGAGCGCCTCCGCTTGCTTCTCCTTATCCTTGAGATATTGGGTGGCATTCTTGACAGCCACATCCAGCACCTTCTTCATATCGCCACGTTGCGGCACCGAAAACTTGATTTTCTCAAACTCCACATCGGGCAAAAAAGGGACGATGACTTCGGAGAATTCCCGTTCGAAGCGGCGCCCTACTTCTGCAATTGCCATTGAGAGGAGTTCCTCTTTCGATGAGGCCGAGCATCTCTTATATTCGAGATTTATGCTCTGAATTACGGCCCCATTGTGGAGATGCATGAAATTGACCACGGCCTCGTCTTCATCGTCGCTTGCCACGAATCCGAAGATGTCGAGCTCAGCCGTGTCGGTCTTTGCCACTACACTCTTGGCATTGTAGCGCTTGACGGCTTCATACTTTTCCTTTACCTCCTGCGCCTGCTCGAATTTCCATTCGAAGCTGAGCCGCTCCATCTCAGCAAGGAGATAGCGTTCGAGCTCTACAGTCTCACCCCGAAGGATAGCCCGGACTCTTGACACATATTCCTCATACTGGTCCTTATTGATGAAACCGCGACAGGGGCCGCCGCATTTCTTGATATGATAATCGAGGCAAAGGGAGTATTTGCCGCGAGCTATCCCCTTTTCATCGAGGATATGACGGCAACTGCGCAACGGAAAGATGTCGCGGATGAGCTGAAGGACAACCTTTGCAGACTGCACATTTGAGTAGGGACCGTAGTATTTTGCCCCGAGTCCTTTCTCACGGGTCATGAAGACTCGTGGAAAATCTTCCTTAGTCACCACAATCCAGGGGTAAGACTTGTCGTCTTTGAGGAGCACATTATATCTGGGCTGATACTCCTTAATCATCGCGCTCTCCAAATGCAGGGCATCCTCCTCAGTATGCACCACTATAAAACGCATGTCTACAATGGAGCGCACGAGCAGGTTGGTGCGTCGGATATCATGCTGGCGGTTGAAATAAGAAGATACACGCCTTTTCAGGCGCTTTGCCTTCCCGACGTAGATTACCGTGCCGGTATTATCGAGATACATATACACCCCCGGAGAATCGGGAAGGGAAAGAATCTTCTCACGAAGTTTCTCACCGGGACGATTATTCCGGATATCATCGGGCGTGCGGTCTGACTTGATCTCAAGATTGAAGCCTCCATGCTCATTGATGTCGCGGCCTGCGCCGGCTAAGAGTTCTTCCGGATTTTGGGTCTCATTCATGTATTGAAACTCCTATAAGTATTATTTGGCAATATTTGCAAAAAGTCCCGAGTTTATCGGGACTTTTTTAGAAAAGATATATTTCTTTAGTATTTGAGCAGTGTCGTCACCTCCACATCGGCGGGCAGCACGCTCCTGCCATGAAGCTCGGTCAATTCCACGATGAAATTGATATAAATCTTTTTCGGATTCATCGACTTCACAAGTTGGCAGCATGCATTCATCGTGCCTCCGGTAGCGAGAAGGTCGTCATGGAGCACCACCACGTCGTCGGGGCCGATGGCGTCGCTATGGAGTTCGATCGTATCGACACCATATTCCTTTGCGTAGGATGCCTTCACCGTCACGGACGGGAGTTTGCCGGGTTTTCTGGCAGGCACAAAACCGGCACCGAGTCGATCGGCAAGAATAGATCCTCCGATGAAACCGCGGGATTCTATACCCACCACCTTCGTCACGCCCTTATCCTTGTAAAGCTCGGCGAGCGCATCGCCCATCACATGAAGAGCCTCGCCATTCTTTATCATAGTGGTAAGATCGCGAAACATGATTCCCACAGAAGGGAAATCGGGCACATCGCGTATGATGGCCTTCAAATCTTCAATTTGCATTTCCTTTATTATTTATATAATGATTAAATTTTTCGATGAAAACGATATTTTTTAACTTTCTCCCCTCCTCTATCGTCATGAGTGCCGGCAATGTTTCACGTGAAACAATTTAAACATAAACTGCTCATCGGCAATAGCTAAAGAAGCATGAATTCATTTGCCGCGCAGCATCACGAGGAGCACATTTATGTCTGATGGGGAGACTCCGGGGATTCGTGAAGCCTGACCGATCGTAGCAGGGCGAATCCTTGAAAGCTTTTGACGCCCTTCGGTAGAGACGGCGAGTATCTCATCGAAATTCATACCTGAAGGAATCCTCACTTTCTCGAGGCGGCTCATACGATCGGCAGACTCGCGCTCGCGATCTATGTATCCTTGATACTTGATCAGAATCTCAGCAGACTCAATTATCTCCTCTCTTCTGTCTTCCTCAACCTCACGACAACGGGATTCAAGCGACGGCACAAACTGAAGAAGAGTCTGGAAATTAATTTGAGGGCGACGAAGGAGATCGGCAATCTTCACGCGGCCTGAAAGACGACCTGAGCCGGAACTCTCAAGATAATCCTGAAGCTCATCGGTAGGACGAAGAGAAGTATTCTCACACCACTCCACCAAACTGTCGCGTTGGGCATATTTCGACTTCATCGCCTCGTAGCGCTGACCTGAAGCAAGACCGATATTATATCCTATCGGAGTGAGACGAAGATCGGCATCATCCTGGCGAAGCAAGATACGAAATTCAGCACGGCTCGTAAACATACGATACGGCTCGTCGACACCTTTAGTGACGAGATCATCGATAAGCACACCGATATAAGCCTCGTCACGCCCGAGCACGACAGGCTCAAGACCCTGCACACTTCTCGCAGCATTTATACCAGCCATCAATCCTTGTGCAGCCGCCTCCTCATAGCCGGTGGTGCCATTGACCTGACCAGCGAAATATAGCGAGCCAATGAGTTTTGACTCCAGACTATGCTGCAACTGAGTGGGGTCGAAGAAATCATATTCTATAGCGTAGCCGGGGCGGTAGAACTGCACGTTTCGGAGAGCCGGAATTCGGGTAAGGGCTTCAACCTGCACTTGCCAGGGCAAGGAGCTTGAAAAGCCATTGATATAAAACTCGTGGGTGAGTTCACCTTCCGGTTCGAGAAAAAGCTGATGACTTTCCTTATCGGAGAAAGTCACGATCTTGGTCTCTATCGAAGGGCAATAGCGAGGTCCTATGCTTTTTATCTGACCATTATAAAGAGGAGAGTCTGCAAGATTGTCATGGAGAATCTTATGGACCTCCGGACTTGTGTGGACAATATAGCAATCTCTTGGAGGGAGGGACCTCTTCACATCGGGAAGATATGAGAATTTATGGAAATCTCTTTTTACGTATCCATCGGGGTAAAGCGAGTCATCGCCCGACTGCACTATCACTTGCTCATAATCAATCGTAGCCCCATCAATACGAGCCGGAGTACCTGTCTTCATTCTTCCTACATTCAGACCCAAATCTTTCAACTGACCGGAAAGACCTATGGAGGCGGACTCAGATATACGCCCCCCTTCGATCTGAGTGCGTCCGAAATGCATGAGCCCATTGAGGAAAGTGCCGGCAGTGAGCACCACTTTCTTTGCCCTGAAAGTTATGCCCAGTGCAGTCTCGACTCCATTAACACGGCACTCTCCTTCCGAGCGGTCGATAAGGAGGGAGATCACCATATCCTGAAAGAGGTATAGATTGTCTGTGGCGTCGAGAGTCTTCCGCCATTCATCGATGAAACGGGTGCGGTCTGACTGAACGCGAGGCGACCAAACGGCAGGGCCCTTGCTACGGTTGAGCATGCGGAATTGGATTGCAGTGCGGTCGGCGATAATGCCGGTCATGCCGCCAAGCGCATCAATCTCGCGGACGATCTGTCCTTTGGCAATTCCACCAATGGCAGGATTGCACGACATCTGAGCCACGCGATTCATATCTGCAGTGATTAGGAGTGTGCTGCAGCCGAGGCGTGCAGAAGCCACTGCGGCTTCGCAGCCGGCGTGGCCGGCTCCCACTACTATGACATCGTAATCAAAAAGCATTGCTTTAAATTTATTTTTGGGATTGAGGGCTATTCATTCGATTTGTGCTCACTTTGTTCGCACCACAATCGCCTTCTTTGGGAGGGGGAATGGGTGTGGTTGGAGGATCTTCGGGCTTGCGCCCTCAACACGGTGTTGACTTTGGGAAGGGGCTTAGGGGGTAGGATTTATGGGGGTTAGGGATTTAGGGAGTCGAAGAGGGAAAGGGCTTTGTTTTCGGCAGCCTCCATAATCTCGCGTTCTCCGGGTCCCTTATCGTTGATGCCTACAAGATGAAGGACTCCATGAATGATCACACGCAGGAGCTCGCGGAAATGTGTCACTCCAAATTTTTCTGCATTCGTAGTGACAGTATCCAAAGATATCATGATGTCGCCGCTGATGCGATCGCCATGGGAATAGTCGAATGTGATAATGTCGGTATAATAATCGTGATTGACAAACTGACGGTTTGCCTCGAGTATCCCCTCATCATTGACGAAGAGATAATTCAGGTTGCCCACCCGTCGGGAGTGGGAAGCGGCTACCTCTTCAATCCAGGTCGAAATCTTCCTAATATCCATTTTAGGCATTTCAACTCCTTGTGCTGCGAATTCAATCATATTGTGCGATATGCGTAGTGCGTTAAGCGTGATGAGTTGGCTACACTTGAATTGGGCGCCAACGAAACGCAAATATAACAAATTCTTGCGAGATTTTCACATTTTTGACCGAAAATCGTTCCAACTAATTTTGCATGCTGATTATTGACCTATTTAAGCACTTTCTCGAACTTTGTAGAAAAGATGTATTACTTATTATGTTTCAAATGATTAAATAATTAAATCAGGTATTTTAGGGCTTTGAGAATCGAATAGAGCGAAAAAACATGACAGGAATGCATAAATTTTTCAGGCTCAATTCTCAGAATCAAGAAATTTTTTGAGAAAATATGACTTCTGTTGCATTCACTCTAAGACAAACCTCCACTCCTTCGACAAGTGGGACATTGCGATCGCTATGGCCAACGGGGAAGTCGAAGGCAACCGGGCAAGAGATATTCCACTCTTGAAGACGTTCATGAATCATGGCATACATCGACTCATGATTGCGATCAGGTTTCCATTCCGTGAATTGACCAAAGATGAGACCTTTCACTTTCTTAAGCACACCTTGAAGGTGGAGGCGATAGAGCATTCGCTCTACGGCGTAGATCGGTTCGGAGACATCTTCGAGAAAGAGAATCACATCACGATGCAAGCTTTCAGCCATGACATCGAATGGAGTAGCAGCAAGCCCATTCAAGACGGCAAGGTTTCCACCGAGCAGGACTCCCCTCCCCTCTCCCACTATATTATAAGGGTGAGGATTCAAGCGATAGGCAAAGGCCGGAGACTTGAATTCTAAAAATTCTTTGAAAGCTCTCCTATAACCTTTGAAGCCACAGTCATTATCTTCCACCAGCTGCTTTGCCATGCCGCCATGAATAGATGCGACTCCGCTTTTATAGAGCAATGCATGGAGGGCAGAGACGTCGGAAAAGCCGACAAGCCATTTGGGATGAGCCGCAATGAAATCGGAATCAAGATAATCAAGCATCTGGACACAGCCGTAGCCACCGCGAGCGCAGATGACGAGGTCGACGTCATCGCGGCTCCAGGCATCAGTGAAGTCAGCCACACGCTGCTCCAGAGAAGCGGCGTAAGACCCTTTGGCATTTGCATCAAGCACAGAGGGATAGACAATGAGTCCGGAGCCAGGCATCTCTTCGGGATGCTCCGCATAAAGGCGAGTGAATGCATCGACTATCTCGGGCTTAATACGGGTGGCGGGAGCAATGAGAGCAACCTTGCTATCTTTCCTTACGCTTTTCGGAACTGCTATCTTATGCATCATATCAATTTGCTTGGACGGGGATATGAGTGGCTGATTGGATACGATTGGCTATGGCATTCAGCTCGTCTTTCTCCACTTTTATCAGTTTTTCTTCGGGTGTGGAGCGGTCAAGGCTATAGATCATAATCTCACGAGGCCTGATCTTTATGTAGGCTTCGATGAGTGCCTGAATTTCTTCGTCGGTGGTGTTGTCGACAATCTTGCCGTCGTGACTTCCACGGAGAATCATGGTCTGAATGATGCCTGTGCCCTCAAATTGACGCAGTGCTTCCACCACTTTCTCAACAGAGAAATCTTTGGAATTCGGGCGGTCAATGAGGCGCATGGTGGTGTCAATTGCAGAGTCGAGTTTGAGGATATTATTGTCTGCTTTCTTAAGCGCCTCCGCTACTTCTGGCTTGAAAATCATAGTAGAATTAGTGAGCACAGACACCTTTGCATCAGGATAATATTGAGCTCTGAGGGCAAGTGTATCCTCTATGATATGTGGGAATTCGGGGTGGAGAGTTGGCTCGCCATTGCCGGAGAAAGTGATGACATCAAGGGGATCGCCTTTGGCGAGCATTTCCTTGAGTTTGGCTTCCAATTGATCGTGGACTTGACGACGGAGAGGGAGACCTGTGGAGCCTTTACCCTGCGAGTTGAAGCCGGCTTCACAGTAGAGACAATCGAAGGAACATACCTTACCATCGTCGGGCATCAGATTGATTCCCAACGACACGCCGAGCCGGCGGCTATGGATCGGTCCGAAAATTGTAGAATGAAAGAGGACAGTCTGATCTTTTCCCATAATTATTTGATTTTGCATTACAAAGTTAATCATTATTCTGGAAATAGGAACAAGTTTTGGGTCAAATATTTTAGGATTATGAATATTTTGATTAATTTTGCAGACGCAAAGGAAAGGGAATCCGGTGCGAGACCGGAACAGTACCCGCTGCTGTAAATCCCGGTTCCCGAGAGGGAATCTATGTCGAAGCACATAAGTCATTGAGCCGATGAGGTTTGAGAAGGCGCTGCGACTGAAGGGACAAGTCAGAAAACCT
Source organism: uncultured Sangeribacter sp. (assembly GCA_964399005.1). Taxonomy (GTDB): domain Bacteria; phylum Bacteroidota; class Bacteroidia; order Bacteroidales; family Muribaculaceae; genus Lepagella. The sequence goes on along the minus strand of CAYNPB010000125.1, from coordinate 625 downwards.
ACCCGCGCAAACACGAGATCCAACACATTCACCCTTATTGTGCTACATGAACGGGACCATTCATTTAACCAATAATAATTATGAAAAAATTTTTCAAGTATCTCGCTGCGGCTTGCTCCGTAGCTGCAGTTTCCCTCTCAATTTCAAGTTGCTCTAAAAATGACGAACCGGAGCTTGAGCTCACCGGGACCTACGGTCTCTTCATTGTGAATGAAGGTCAGTGGGGCAGCGGCAACGCCAGCCTATCCATCTACAATCCAGAGACTAAGGAGGTAGAAAACGAGGCTTTTTACCAGGCCAACGGTATGAAATTAGGAGATGGCGCACAATCAATGACTATCGCCGGCTCAAAGGGTTGGATAGTAGTGAACAGTTCAAATGTAGTATTTGCAATCGACCCTGTTACCCTGAAAGAAAAAGGGAGGATAACAAACCTCATTTCACCCCGCTATTTCCATCAGGTGAACGAAAACAAGGCTTACGTCACACAGATGTATGACAACCGCATCGCCATAGTCAACCCTTCTACCTACGACATCACCGGCTATATCACCGTTCCGGACATGGAACCCTCCACAGGATCGACTGAGCAGATGATAGCGTATGGCGACTACGTATTCTGCAA
>CAYNPB010000124.1:0-8387 GCA_964399005.1 uncultured Sangeribacter sp. | reverse complement strand
TGGATCTTGTTTCCGAGTGCAAAGTTAATATATAAATTTAGGAAATGCAATAGTATATGAGTTAAGAAAAGTTAAAACAATAGGAAAAGTTGGTATTATTGGGGAATTCTTGGAAAATTTGGGGGATGTTGGGGCTCGAGAAGCTCGAAAATCGCAAGAAACTCGAAAAGCTCGATCATCTCGAAAAAGCTTGATTATCTCGATTTATCTTGATGGAGAGCCTGCTGTTGGATGAACAGAAGCGCATGGCGGGGACAGTTTCGCGAAGGGATTGGGATGCGGAGTGAAGGAGCAAGCGCCTTTTGCGGGGACAAACCGTGCGGGTAATGTAGTATTGTATGGAGTCGGGATTAATCTCATGCTGGGTGCGGTAGGGAGGTGGGAGCGCAAATCTAAGGGTAAAGAACCAAGAGTCAAGAACCAAGTAGGGCTCCGTAGTGTTTTATTTTGTTAAGGACTGTTTTTTTCTTCATAGAAATGACAGATGGGGATCGGAAACAAAACGATTTATTGGTACTCATGATGAATATGATGCGTGCTAATCATTTTAAGGGCAATTTAAGCAAAAAGAAAAAAACTAAAAACTGAACATGATGAAAGATAAAATAAGTCGATTGTACTATAAGATACGGTGTTTAAGTGTGCGTCGTTTTTGGGAGAATATTGGGAGATGGTTCTCCTATTATAATGTCATAAGGAAAATGTATGATTTTGATTATTCAAGTATACTTGAAGTTGAGAGGCATCAGATAGAACGAGTACGAGATTCAATCGCTCATTTTCATAGTCACCTTAATGCGGAAAGAGATATTGAGAGGATGAATCTTGCATTGCGGCTATTGTCGATCGTAGAAGAAGATGGTATAAGTGAGTATCATGGAAAAGATCCCACATTCAATGACGACCATACCTTCTCCGTTGATCCGGAAGGATATTATACCATCCCTGTGAATGTCAATACACGAAATGCTCATCGATTTTCCTCAATGAAGCTGGACCTTTATGAAGACCCCAGGAGTGGTAATATGTATAAGGATTCTCTGCGGACTGAGAAGGCATGGCATCTATACAATAGGATGCGTCTTTATTTCTTACAGAGTTGGTGGGATTGAAGGGTATGGGGCTTATGTGGTATTTAAGATAGATATAACTGCAGGATGTGACTTCGGGCTTACTCCCTCAGCACAGTTTTGCTGAGGAGGAAATTAAGTTTTGAAGGTATTTGTGCTCACTTGATTCGCGACCATATCTGTGACAATGGAATTGAATTTTGATAAGATTGAAAAGTTAATGTTAGAAAACATCGATAAAATCTGAGTTTTTTTTTGTACCTTTGCATTCTAATTGCGATTACCTAGACAAAAATGACCTAAACAGACAAGACAACAACTTGATGATTAATATGTTATAAAATTGCCTTGATGACGCAAAAGGTTTGGTCGCCTGTCTGGCAACTGGGCAATTGATTAATAGTTATGGCAACCTTATCTGGAAGCGAAATGCCGCAAAATTGTCAATCCAATTTGGATTTAGATGGGCTCTCATGGGTTCATCGTCAATTTTCGCATCCAGAACGAACTATACGATTAGGCACTTTATTTAGTGGTGTCGGTGCCATTGAATATGCTTTCAAACGCCTCGGACTTCAACATAAGATCGTTTTTGCCGGAGATATTGATAAGAAATGCAAAGAATCATATTTTGCTAATTATGACATTTCTGAAGATAATTGGCACAATGATGTCTGCAATTTTGATGCGAGTCAATATAAAGGAAAGGTCGATATTGTAGTAGGAGGGGCACCTTGTCAAGCGTTCTCCACCGTAGGAGCCCAATTGGGTTTTGATGATACACGAGGTACATTATTTAGAGAATTTGCACGTGTAATAAAAGAATGTCAGCCCAAACTATTTATATTCGAGAACGTTCAAGGACTATTTAGGCATGATCAAGGACGAACTTGGAATGTTATAAAGAATACCTTTGAAGATTATTGTGGATATGATGTGCATTTTCAACTTTTAAATGCACGCGACTATGGTATTCCTCAGACTCGAGAGCGGCTCTTCTGCATCGGGTTTAAGAAGCCAACGGATTTTAAATATCCTGCCCCCATTCCATTGGCCTACCGGATGTATGATTTTATGGAAGATTATAAATCCGAAGCTTTTACAATCGAGCAAGCAAATGTTAAACTTATAGGTGTTTCAGACGAACGTAAGGAAGGCATACTTTCCGGTGAAATTAAACCTACTTTCAATGAGTTTGTATTCCCGTTATCTGTGGTGGATGACAAATATTACTTATCAGAGAAAGTTGCAAAATATGTGTTAGCTGGAGGAACTAAAACATTCAGAACATCGACAAAAACAGACCTTGATATAGCAAGGCCTCTTTTACAATCGATGCACAAAATGCATAGAGCCGGAGTTGATAATTATGTTTCCTATAATAAATCTAAAGGAATCAATGGCCTAAGAAAATTAACACCGCGTGAATGTTTTCGATTAATGGGATTTAGAGATGACTTTAAAATTGTTGTCTCAAATACCTCAGCATATCAGCAAGCCGGAAATAGCATTGTTGTAGATGTGCTTATAGCTCTATTAAAGCAGTTAGATATAACACAATACGGAATTAGCGAATGAAAAAGAATCTCCACAATATACAAAACACTGCTGCCAATCTAGATTCAGAAGATCATGATTGGAGGAGTTTTTCTTTTGCCTTTCCGAATCGTAAAATTCGACTCGGAACTTCTTTTAGCGGTATCGGTGCGATTGAACATGCTTTACAAAGACTAAATATTAAAACTGAAATTGTTTTTGCCGGAGACATTGATGAGAATTGTAAAAAGGCCTACTTTGCTAATTACAAAATCTCAGAAGAACAATGGCATTCGGACATACATGATTTTGATGCCACTCCTTATGATGGGCAAATAGATTTATTTGTGGGTGGCGCACCTTGTCAAGCATTTTCGTTAAGAGGAAAGCACGGAGGTTTTGAAGATACTAGAGGTACATTATTTCGAGAGTTTGCGCGAATAGTAATGGAGTGTCATCCCAAAGTTTTTATATTCGAAAATGTAAAGGGAATGCTTTCTCATGACAAGGGGCATACTTGGGAAACAATCTTCAGAACGTTTGTCGAAGATTGTGGGTATGATGTTCACTATCAGGTTCTGAATAGTAAAAATTATGGCGTACCTCAAAGTAGGGATAGGATATATTGTATCGGTTTTCTAAAAAAGACTGAATTTAAATTCCCACATCCTATTGAACTAACATCTCATGTTTATGATTTTTTAGATACTCAGATACCTGAAAAATACTTTTTAAAGGAGAAAGGTTTTAAATTTATCACCCAAAGTATTAACCATATAAAAAGTTATACTCAGATAAATGGAGAAATAATGCTCTGTCAAAAACGCAATCAACAATTCAATTGGCATGGAGATTTCATATTTCACCCATTTACTTCCCAAATTACTCAATCGAAGGATTTCCTAGACATACTTCATGAGCTAAAAAATGGAGAAGAAACTTATTTTATATCAAGAAATACTTATAAATATATTATCCAACCTAGTGGAAAAGAGTGTCAAGAACTTGTAAATAAAAACTATCCCCTAGATACTCCTGTAACTAAAGGCTGGTTTAGAAAATTTACACCTCGAGAATGTCTAAGGTTGATGGGATTTGACGATAGTTTTAAAATTGTTGTTTCAGACACTGAAGCATATAAGCAATCAGGAAACAGTATTGTTGTCGATGTCCTGATGGCTATTTTACGACAACTTGATATAACCAAATACGGATACGATGGCTGATATAATATGTAGATGGCGCAATGCTTCCGCTAAAACGGTCTGTCAACTTGTCTCTGTTCTTCCTAAGGAGCAAATGAGTTCCGAAAGATTCAGAGATATTATGGATAAACAGACTCTGTTCACAGATTTTTTTCACACTGCATATCAATTGGCATGTCAATTGGGTTTGTACTGTGAGGAAAATGGGATGTATATACCTCGCTTTACACACGACATTAATGAGGAAGAAGCAGAGTCATATCTTTCTCATTGGATTAAATGGTACTATGCACCGAATCCTTTCACGAAAAGTTTAAAAGCCAGCGACACACCAAAATATTTAGTAGGAGAGTTATTTCAATATGTTGAAGAACATGGGCCAAGCCCATTGAGGGAAACCTTAGAAAGCATTTACAACGATAGGATGGGGAATCTTGATATCGTTACAAATGCCATCAATAACTATTCAGACATACTTAAAATAGATAACCAGATAGTTTACCTCTCTGATAATTTTATGGATTATATGAACGATATGCCAGACAGATATAACCGAGATTTATTCTTCAGAAATTTTGATAAGCAAGAAAAACTCTCTAATACTGAAGTTCTTGATGAGCCGTTGCAGCAGATATTCTTTGGGGCGCCGGGTACGGGTAAGTCGCATACTATTAATAAGGCTTGCGCCAAGTATGACAACTATCGTACGACTTTCCATCCTGATACCGACTATTCCTCTTTTGTTGGTTCTTATAAGCCCATAACAGAAGTGGTCACTAAGTATGATCAGTACGGACACCAATATCCTGAGAAGCGTATAGTCTACACATATGTTTTTCAGTCTTTCCTTCAGGCTTATATCAAGGCTTGGGAGCAGCAGGCTAAAGAAAATCCGGAACCTGTGTTCTTGGTAATTGAAGAAATCAACCGCGGCAACTGTGCTCAGATTTTCGGAGACATCTTCCAATTGCTTGACCGCAACGCCGCTGGTTTTTCTGATTATCCCATAGTAGCAGACAAAGACCTTGCTCAGGAGTTGAAAGAGCAATTCAAAAATCTTGTTGTCGCAAACCGAGATAAGATCAACGCTCTCTATGAAGGTGGAAAGGATGTTGTAGGCTCCGTGCTCAGTGGAGAAAAGCTGTTGTTGCCGAACAACCTTTATATATGGGCGACGATGAATACCTCTGACCAGTCGCTTTTCCCGATAGACTCTGCCTTCAAGCGTCGTTGGGACTGGAAGTATATAAAGATCAAGAATCATACGGAAAAGCCATATACCATTGAATTCAAAAATGGCAATACGTATGATTGGTGGCAATTTGTGGATGCAATCAACCGAGAAATAGAAGGCGGTGAAATCCAGCAGGAAGATAAGAAACTGGGTTACTTCTTTGCCAAGTCCGCAGATGGAAAAATCAGTGCTGACCGTTTCCTCTCTAAGGTAATCTTCTACCTATATACCGATGTCTTCAAAGACTTCGGATTTGAAGAGCCTTTCTTCAAGGACGAAAATGGCGAGACCATGACGTTTGCCTCTTACTTTGACGAGGAGGGGAAGGCAAATGAGGCTCAGGTGGAACTTTTCTTGAACAACCTCGGACTTGAGCCCAGCCAGACAGATTCATACGTCGAAGATGCGGAGTTGGATGAAAATGACGATTACGAAGAAGACGATGATCAAGAGTATAGCCTTGTCGTTAAATGGCCATCAGGAGAGAAATTAAGTCTGCCTTCGAAGAATGACACATACGTTGAGGCATTGAAACGTATCGGAATCGATAGGGCAGCCAAAGGTTTGGAAGGACGATATCGTCTGAAGGATGTACCAGTAATCAGCAAAACAAAATCTCCAAAAGTCGAGGGAACAAACTACAAATATGTGAAGGTTGGAGACTGGTATGTTCTTACCGGTATTGATAATCATGGAAGCAATTTGCGCCACCTCTCAAAAATGTATAATCTTGACTTAGATATTAAGGGCGAATGAAGCTGCTGATTGAGGGTCATCCATATCCCTTTGACCGCATAAAGGAACTGTTTCCGAACATTGACGAACTCGATGTGGTGGATGGTGTGGCCAGCGTGAACTACGTTGGTTACTACTATTATGCGGAGAAAGGGCAGCCGGTGTTCATCCTCCCGAAGGTAGTCATAGACAAAAACGACAATGTGTTTGGGGTAGAAGGACTTCGCCCCGAGCACATCATCGACCTACAAGACAGCAACAATCCGTTGACGACAACTCAGCGTCAGTTTATCTATGGACTTTCTGTCTGGATATACCGGGCGATAGCTGTCTACCGCGACTATTGCTTGAGGCATGACAAGGACCGCACCATCATCCGCCAACAGAGTGCAATCAAGGTAGGAAGAGGAAAGAGCCGCACTAGCAACACTTTCCTGGACATCATTCTTTCGCTTATCGAATTCAATAAACAGAACCAGGAATGGTTTATGTTTATTGTAAAGAACATACACAGCGGATTCAACAAGATAAACTGGAACCGCACTTTGACCAAGTCGCAGGTAGTGGTGCAGGACAACGAGCCCGTATACCTCAATCCAGTCAACAAAAAGCGGCAGGTAAACTTTGACGAGGAACTACTCGTCATCTTCTACTCCATCCTTAATTATATTAGTGAGGAGTATGGTTTTCAGATTCCCATCAATGTAAACTACGACCTTATCACAGGCAAGCGCTTTGAGCGATACCTTCCCCACAAGCGCGAGGATGGCACGACAGACAAGGGGTATGGAGTGAGAAGGTTGCGGCAAATCAAATACAAGTATTTTTCCGACAAGGCTCTACAGCTTTGGGATTTATGCTATGCATTTTTCGACCAGTCACGGCAAGTAAGAATAAATGCCCAGCTCAATGAGTTCCTACTTGCCAAGAACTTCAACATCGTTTTTGAAGCCATAATAGATGAGCTGATTGGAGACAGCCGTTTTCCTGACACATTGAACAAGAAACAGGAGGACGGAAAGGAAGTGGACCATATGTTCCTATGGGACAGTCTTACAAGCGTCGAACCTGGCAAACAGACATATTATATTGGAGACTCTAAGTATTACAAGCAGAAAAACCGAATCACTGATGAGTCTGTGGCCAAGCAATACACCTATGCGCGGAACGTGATACAATGGAATCTGAATCTTTTCTTTGGAGAAGATTCAGATGGAGAGCCACATGAGACGGACTTCTGTTTGCGTGATGAACTTACGGAAGGATATAACGTAGTGCCCAATTTCTTTATCAGCGCCACTATACCAGACAATCTCTCGTATGATGATACCATAGACACCACCAAGCGCAAGGCCCAGACTTTTGTGTCGCAGCAATACAGAAACCGACTGTTTGACCGCGACACCCTCCTAATCACCCACTATGATGTCAATTTCCTTTATGTAGTCTCACTTTATGCCAGGGACAACACATTCAAGAAAAAGGAATGGCAGCGTAAGGTGCGCAATATATTCCGCGACAAGATTCGTCAGGAATTATCGCGCCGATATTATTTCTATGCGATGCGTGCGAAGCCTGGAATCAACAGTAGGGAATATATAGAGACCCATTTCCGGGACATCCTCGGAAAAGTCTTCGCACCTTATGAAGATAAGGGTATCATCGCACTGGCACTGCGTGACAAACCAGAATTTCAGCAAGAGAACGATAAACTGTTGGCACAGTTGCAAGACTCATTTACAGTTGTAGAATGTGATCTTGGAACGGATCCACGACCTCTGCTACCTCCACCGTCAGCAGTGACGGAAGTTGCACCACAAATAAGGAAGCGAGGTGTTTTCATGGTGATGATGGAAAATTTTGCAAAGAAAGCTCCGAAATTCTGGGAAACTGGCAAGATTGCTGTACCAATAAGATACACGGCAGATGGAATGGAAATACTTTCAAATGCTTCGAATATTGGATCAGTGTTGTTTCATACCAGACACGTCACTGGGCAGCATCTTTATGAGCTAAAGGAAAATGTGCGGTTTGTTCCGAAAGATCAGATTCCGGCGAAGTATTACTTGACTGTCAAGAATCTGGCGCAGCCTAATCCGGAGGAAGAAGTGGTGTTTCTGTATGCTCTTTTGGATATTGAGATGGGGAGTGAGCTGGATTCTTCGATGATTGATTGTCAGAAGAAGCCGTTTGCGTCAGCTAAGGAGCGGTATGATGCGCAGTTTGCTCTTTTGGAGGATTTGGTGGTGAGCGGAAGCTCTATGACACCATGACGGGTGATGCTTTTGGAGCTCGGAATTGGAATGGAGTTGGGACGGTTCACGGTTGCTCGAACCGTGCGTCCCTACCTATGGAGTCGGGGGATGGTGGGTAAAAAAACGCCTCCTGTGCAGAAGTCACTTCTGGATGGGACCAATCCCCATCAATATCCAACTGGACAGGAGGCTGGTATACTATAGTATATGCTTTCGTTTTGGGAAGGCAAAGTTAATGATTTTTTCTTAGATTTGCAAAAATATTTTACTGGATGCGCAGGGACTCACATAGGAGCATGCTAACTACCCACGGCTACGCAGTATTGAACGGTTGGATCAGGAGTGGGAGGTG
>CAYNPB010000123.1:0-8436 GCA_964399005.1 uncultured Sangeribacter sp. | reverse complement strand
CTGGCGCAATGGGCTTGCCCTCCATTGTCACCGACATCAACGGCTCACGAGAGATAATCGTCGAAGGTGAAAACGGCACGATCGTCCCATCCAAGGACGCTGACGCTCTATATCGCGCCATGAAACGCTTTGTAGAGTCACCCGACCTTTGCCGTAAGCTTGCGGCCAACGCCCGCCAAATGGTCGCCTCTCGCTATGAGCAGTCCTTCGTCCGCAAATGCCTCAAGGACTATTATAAAGAAATTTTAATGAACAAATAATACTCCTATATGGAGGTCAAAATAAAAAATATGAAACGTGTAGCAGTATTCGGAGCGACGGGTAATCTCGGAGCTTACATTGCGATGCACCTCAAAAGCGAAGGCTACGATGTGATCGCAATCGGAGGTCGCAAGGACGATCACGGCTTCTTCGAAAAAAATGGAATGAAGTACTATTCGGTCGACATCCGTAAGCCGGAGTCTTTCGACATACTTCCGACAGAGAACATAGATGCGGTTTGCCATTTTGCCGGTTCCCTTCCGAGCCGGTATGAGTATAACCCCATCGACCTCTTTGAGTCGATCACCATCGGTACACTCAACGTGCTCAACTGGATGCGGAAAGCTGGTTGCAAGAAGATCATCTTCCCCCAGACACCGGCAGATATGTACAAGTATCACAACAACGGATCTGTAGTGCCGGAGGATGCTCCGCGCGAGTTCCCTCTGAAGGGAGACCATTCAGTGTATACCATCGCCAAGAATGCGGCAGTAGACCTCATGGAACACTACCGAGCTGAGTATGGAATCGCTTTCTTCGTACTCCGCTTCTTCACCATCTATCAGTATCATCCAGACGCCTATCATTTCACCGACTTCAAGCGTCGTATGATGCCATACCGCATGCTCATGGACCGTGCAATGAAGGGTCTTCCCATTGAAATCTGGGGTAACTGTAAGAAGGCAAAGGAAATCCTATACGTTAAGGATCTAGTACGCCTTGTGCGTAACTGCGTGGATTCCGAACTTCCTGGAGGAATCTACAACGCCGGAAACGGTTGGCAGGTATCACTCGAAGACCAGATCAAGGGGATCGTAGAGGTATTCTCTCCGAAAGATCATCCCTCGGAGATCATTTACTGCCCCGAAAAACCGGATCCGAGAGACAACGCACTCGCAGTAGAAAAGACATTCCGTGATCTGAAGTGGAAGCCGATCTACTCATATATGGATCAACTCCGCGATTTCAAGCACGAGATGGAGACTGAGCCTATGGCAGGTCTCTGGGGAACCAAAGAGGACTATCCGGAATGAACCTCTATAGGAAGTTCTTTAAACGCGCTATCGACATAACGGCGAGCACCGGGGTTCTCCTGGTGTTCAGCCCTGTGTTGATCGTGGTAGGGACCATGCTTCATTTCCTCAATGAAGGTGCAGGGGTCTTTTTCCTTCAGGAAAGACCCGGTCTCAAAGGTAAACCGTTTAATATAGTCAAATTCAAGACAATGAATGAACGGAAGGGGCCCGATGGCAACCTGCTCCCCGATAAACAGCGAATTACCAAGTTTGGGGCTATCGTCCGCAAGACTTCGATTGACGAGCTGCCTCAGCTATGGAATGTTTTGAAGGGTGACATGTCCCTATTAGGACCAAGGCCGTTGCTAATGAAGTATCTTCCGCTTTATTCTGAGGAGCAGATGCGACGTCATGATGTTAAACCCGGAATATCAGGGTGGGCACAATGTCATGGACGTAACAACCTATCCTGGACAGAGAAATTCAAACTCGATGTCTGGTACGTGGACAACGTTTCCTTCAAGACTGACTGTTCCATAGTTTGGACAACCCTTAAACGAGTTATCAAGAAGGAAGATATCGACAACTCGTCCACTCAACGATATACGACAGAGCCGTTTAACGGATATAACTAAAGCAATGAACATCCAAGAGAAGATAGACTACTTAAAGAAGGCAAGAAAAGCACTCAAAGAGCATAACGAGAGAGTGGGTAAAACAGGATGGGACGCGTTCTTAAGCTATACCGATTTTATCTGGGCATATGGGGCTTATGGATGTCTCATTAACCAGTATGTTAATGGCAATTTCTGGAGATACAAACGTTTTGAAAGGAAGAAAATCTTAACACAGCGCGGATTGGAGGAGTTCATTTCCAAATGCAATGACCGGGCTCATTGGTACAAACTATGCAACAAGGTAGAATTCAACAGATTCTTCTCAAAGTTTATCCGAAGAAAGTGGTTAGCCTCCGAATCGATGGACTTTTCTGAATTTCAGGATCTTCTGAACACTTGCAGTGAGATCATAATAAAACCTTTAGAGGGAATGGAAGGTCAAGGCATTAGGGCTGTTAAAACAGGTACCTTGATTGAAGGAAACTCGGCTAAGGAACTATTCATTACGCTAAAGAAAGGGAAGTTTATAGTAGAGGAGAGAATTTACAATCATCCTAACATGAACTTCAACAACAAGTCCATTAATACTCTTCGGATCAACACTATGATGGACAAAGACGGAAATGTTCACATCTTTAAGCCAGTGTTGAGAGTCGGAGTGGGAGAGTCCGTTGTAGATAATTACAGCGCCGGGGGATGTGAGTACTCTATTGATGCCGACACAGGTATTATCCAATCCCTACGTTTCGGGAATTACAAGCTTGAGGGTCTCACGCATCCGGGTTGTGAAAAAATAATGATAGGTTATCAGATTCCGATGTGGACAGAGGTGGTTGGGCTTATAAAAGAAGCGTGCTCAATGATACCAGAGTGTCGCTTTCTCGGATGGGATGTTGCCATTACTGACAAAGGGCCTCAGCTTATAGAGGCTAACCATAGACCAGGAATGGTTGGTATAGAATACTTTGGCGAGACAGGTTGGTACGAAAAACTGAAGAAATATATATAAACGGCTATATCTAAGAACAACCATGACATCAATAAATCGCACTCTGTTATCAATCTTACAAAAGAGGACAGCGACAGCCGCCTCTCGAACTATATTCCGATCTAAAATTAAGTTAGTAAACCTCCTTAATTTGGATAAGGAAGAGGTGCAAGAAATAAAAACTCTTTGGAGTCCGTTAACTTCCACTATAAACTATGATTATTGGAAGTTCTATAAGACATTAGGTTTTTATTCACCTACCTTAGTCCCGGATGATATTTTCGCGGGCCAGATGATTCGTATCCTCAATCCTTTGATGGATGCCAATGTCTTCCATAAGAAAGCTCTTTACGACATACTCTATAAAGATATTAGACAGCCGAAAATCATAGTAAAATCTATTGACGGACAAATTTATATAAAAAATAAAGCGACATTATATTCACCTGAAGATATTCTATCGACGCTAAGAGGGCGACTTATCATGAAACCTGCGGTAAACAGTAGCGGAGGTTATGGGGTAGAGATAGTAGATTTTGATAACATTACTGATAGAGAACTGAGCGAATTAGTAAAGAGGATGGGAAAGGATTTTGTGTGTCAAGAAGTGATAAAACAAAGTAAATTGACAGAACAGTTCAATTCGTCTTCGCTGAACACATTCCGGATAAACACTCTTAAGCTTAATGGTCTTACAACTGTTACCAATATCATGTTCAGACATGGAAAGAATAGAAGCGTTGTAGACAATGCAGGATCAGGAGGAGTATGCATCGGCATGGACAATGATGGGACTATTCTACATGATGGAATAGATGCTCAACTTAAAGTCTATACCGAATTGGCAAATGGCTTACGGTATAAAGGATATAAGATACCAAACGTTGCTAACATAGTGGACAAGGCTATCCAAGCTCACGAAGAGTATCTACCTACTCTGGCTCACGTAGCCTGGGATTTTGCTCTTGATGAAAATGAAGAGCCGATAATGATAGAAGTTAATTTGGGATGGCCAGGAATAATAACTGAACAATTATCGTCGAGACGATCCGTATATAACACTAGAGTCGAAGAGGTGATAGACTATTGTATAGCAAACGTAAGCAAGTTGGATTGGAGAGACTTTCTGGGGAGATGGATCTGAAATCGAAAACTAATTCCCAATACTTTAACTTAGCTACTCTTACATCATACCTTTTGTCTCTCCCTTATCTTTTGTCACAATAAATAAACGAAGACCTATGATGAGTATGAACAACATAAAAGAAGCCGTTCGTAAAGGTTTTAACACCGTGAAAGATGAGTTAGAATCCAAACGAGAAGCGCACACAGATCGCACTCACGTGCATTGGTACATCAATAAAAACTCTTCTCTTACTAAAGACGAAAAAGAGAGGGTAAAGAAGCTTTGGGGTGGTGTTTCACCATGTCCCGTCTCTCGTGGATTTAAATACTACGAAGGCCTCAAAAAACTTAGAGGATTCGATGAAAGATACCTGCCTCTTTCTTTGTATATACCCTACTTTGAGAGAATTTTAAATCCAGATGTTTTCAAGAAAACTTTGGCAAACAAAAGCCTCTTAGAGTTGGTATATAGGGATACTTGTAAGGTGCCTAAGACAATTCTCAAGTCGGTTGGAGGAATTTTAATGGACAGTGAAAACAATGTAGTTGATACTAATAAGGCCATTGAACTTCTGGAAAAGTCAAATGGTGGACTTCTGAAGCCATCAACCGAAACTCAACAAGGTTTTGGGATTAAACTGGTTACAAATGAGGATATAGATTCCCTCATAGAAAAGTTAAGGAAAAATATTCCTTTGATTCCCTCTAACGATTTCATTCTTCAAGAAAAAGTGATTCAAAGTGATCTAACTTCCGTCTTTAATCCCACCTCTCTCAATTGTTTTCGTGTCTCTACTTTGAACATGAATGGAGAAGTATCAGTCTGTTCAAGAGCTTTGAAATGTGGGCCTAAAGATTCAGTGGTAGATAATATAGGAAGTGGGAAAAGAGGAGTCATAGTGGGAGTTAATGAAGACGGGAGTCTTGAAGAAAAAGGGTTTTATGGGAATGGAGAAATGTCAGAAAGCCACAACAATGTAACATTTAAAAATAAAAGGATAGAAAGTTTTTCGAAAGTCATCTCTGCTGCTTTAAGACTCCACAGTCTCACCGATTCATGCAAGTTTATTGGTTGGGACATTGCTTTGGACGAAGATGAGGAGCCAATACTTATCGAAGGTAATACTATCTTTCCGGGTGTTTCCTTTGAACAAATGTGCTCAGGTCCCATTTTCGGAGATAGGACTGAAGAAGTAATAGAATTTTTAAGAGATGAGCTCAAAAAAGCTCGGTAAATCTAAAGGAATAACTGAGTGGGATCTTCAATGAGAAAAATCTTGTACAAACTGCGGCTATTATTTACTGGCGTCTACTCTGAATTTCTTAGATCGATCAGTACCCTAGTTGTTGAACGCTACCATGAGGGATTTTGGAAGTACCGGAAACATCTGATAACCCGAAATGGAGGCACAAAGTCTCAGCAGTTGATTTATCGCCATTATATGAACAAGTCCGGATCTTTTGTGGGATTGAATACCGAAATAATTGAACCACCTTTTATGCCACATGGACTCAATGGTGTTTTTATTGCTGAAGGGGCTAAGATTGGAAAGAATTTAACTATATATCAGCATGTTACTATTGGGGGAAATCAACTGAAGGGAAGTAAAAATTTTGGATGCCCAACCATTGAGGATGGCGTTCTGATCGGAGCAGGTGCTAAAATAATAGGGAACATCACAGTTGGACAAAATTCCAGGGTTGGTGCTGGGTGTGTAGTAACAATAGATGTGCCTCCAAACAGCACAGTTGTGATGTCAAAACCTATAATTATAGAGGGGGGGGGTAAATTATATAATGAGTTTGTTTCACGAAAGGATCCGATCCTAAAAGTATAATGGCATTTAAAAATGATGCATAATATTTTCCATTCTCTTGAATTAGCTAGATTAAAAGTAAGATTGAGAAATCTTATTGAGCGCAATAGTGAGTCGGAATACAGTTTATTGGCGGTTCCACTTGAGGAGCTTACCGTAAGTGAGGAGGATAAGATCTCGAAGTACTGGGACAGGCTGAAACCAAGTGTCAAGGGATCAGGATTACCTGCTGGCAAGAAATATCTAACTGGTTTCAAATTGTTCAAAACGCTCGAGCATTTTGATCCTCGATGGATAGTGGGGCCAATTATGTATCCCCGAATGATTTTGGCTCTTGAAGATCCTGTTTTTGAAAGTGCACTTGTCCACAAAGCTGGATATTCCATGTATCTTTCTCAGATAAGGCAACCCAATAATCTGATCAAGTGCATTAACGGCCAATATTTCGATGAGAGAATGAAGCCGATAAATCAAGATGACGCCATTGGGACTATAAAACGTGAAGGAGAGGCTATAATTAAATCGACATACGGCAGTAGCCAGGGGAAGAGTGTTTCAAAAGTTACGTCTAATGACGACATATGCAAGATCTTCGCGTCTTATAAAGGAAATTTCGTTTGTCAGGAGTTAATAAAACAGTCTTCAGACTTAGCTAAATATCATCCGTCAAGCGTCAATTCTCTTCGCGTGGTATCCCTTTTTATCAACGGACGGCTCTCGATTTGCGTAATAATCCTTCGAATTGGCCAGGCAGATTCAATCGTAGACAATGCTGGAGCCGGCGGAATTATGATAGCGTGTGATACCGAGGGAAATCTGAGAGAGTACGGTTATGATCACTTCGGTAATCGTCATTATGATAACGGTGAGGGTCTTCGCTTTAAAGGTCAAAGGATAGAAAATATGGACAAGGTATTGGAAGCAGTATATAGGTATCATCCTTACTATTTTCCGACAATGGGACTGGTGGCTTGGGATTGGAGTATCGGAGAAGATGGAGAACCTATCTTGATTGAAGTCAATCTTGGCGGTCTTCAATTTTACCCCGATATTACTACGACTCAGTTAGCCAAAGGTGCTCCATTTTTCGGGGACAGGACAGATGAGGTTATCACCTTTGTCAATGATCACCAGGAAAGAATCTGGAAGGGATTGAAGGTTTAAATGGTCAATTTACACTTGCTGTCTCGTTCACCTGAGGATAAAATAGCAACGCTAAAGACTCCGTGTTTCATCTTTGATGAGGGGGAATTTCGGCGCGGTGTCGAAGGGTTTCGCGAGGCTCTGAAGGAGGAGTTCGCGGATGTGGCGATTGGGTACTCGGTGAAGACCAATTCGTTGCCATATGCGCTGAAGAAGGCCGGGGAACTTGGGTGTATGGCCGAAGTCGTAAGCCTTGACGAGTATCAGCTTGCACGTCTCTGCGGTTTTGAGCCGAAGGAGATCATCTACAACGGTCCGATGAAGTCGAAGGAGACTTTCCTTGAAGCTGTCCTGGGCGGGGGTATAGTAAATATCGAGACGAAACGGGAACTGATTTGGCTTCAAGCGTTGCCGACCGAGGGTGATTATAAGGTTGGTCTTCGGCTCAATATCAATATCTCGCATGTGTCGCCCGAAGATGCGGACGGTGACGATGATAACAGTCGGTTCGGGTTCTCAGACGAGTCTGATGAGTTCGCCGAGGCGCTGAAATACATCCTGGGCTTGCCGAACGTGAAGCTAGCGGGGCTACATATTCACCGCACGGCTCACTCGCGTTCGCCCCGGTTTTATGAGCGCTCTGTTGAATATGCCGCTCAAGCTATTAGGAAGTATAACCTCGATCTTGACTATCTGGACGTGGGAGGCGGTTACTTCGGGATTTTCCCGAATAAGCCGACTTTCGTTGACTATGGCCGAGCTTTCAAGAAAGCTCTCGAGAGAAATGGACTCGACAATCTCAAGATTATAATTGAACCGGGAAACGCACTGACGGCAAGCGCTTTCTCTTTTCTTTCGGAGGTTATAGACGTGAAGAGGGTTGACTCCAAGACCCGATTCGTCACGACAGACGGTTCGCGCAATGATGTCGATCCTTTCTTCCACAAGTCGGACTATATCAAGACAATTATGAGAGCCTCGGACCAGAGGCCGATTGAGCCACTTCAGATTGTGGCCGGTTGTACGTGCCTTGAATATGACCGGCTATTCACCCTTGCGGATCAACCGGCTCTTGAAGTGGGTGACCGAATTCTTTACCACAATGTAGGCGCCTACACGATGACACTCTCGCCCCAGTTTATACGTTTGTGGCCGAGGGTATATGCCATTAATGAGGGGGGAGAGATCAAGGATGTTCGTCGGGCTTCGACGGCAGAAGACTTGCTGAGGCTGGATAACTAAAGTATTTAGGGAAGGGGCAATTCCAATTACGATGATGAATAATCTGTTATTCTGCAGCGTGGGACGTCGCGGACGTCTGCTGCGTGATGTGAAGGAAACCATAGGGAAAACGGGATTGGTGGTCGGAACCGACCATCAGTCAACCGCTCCGGCACTTCAGTTCTGTGACCGCCAGTATGTGGTGCCATTGATCACCGATCCAAACTATATCGACATCGTTCTCGACA
>CAYNPB010000122.1:0-8489 GCA_964399005.1 uncultured Sangeribacter sp. | reverse complement strand
ACATGAATACTGTCCATGAAGAGTTTTAGACGAGTGGCGAAATTTTCCTCCATAAATATTGAATTTGCAAAAATTTTCTGTATTGCAAAGTTACAAAAAAAAATGCAAATTTCAAATTTTAAATTGAAATTTTTGAATTTAATTTTTGGAATTGCAAATTGCAATTATAAAGCATAGAATATGTATTTGCAAATTTGATTTTTCAAACTTACTTTAATATTTAATTATAAATATATGGCAATCAATATATGGATAATAAGATTTCCTAATCTGTGTAAGAAGAACCAAATAGGATGGTGTATTATTTATATTTGCGAAAAAGTATACTAAGAATCATGCATAAAACATTGAAACATAGATGTCAAAATTGATTGCTAATAAATGTTAATGGATTAAAAGTTTCAATTGTAAATGATTCTATCTGTAAATTTGCAATCACAAGCAAGACTCGATTTAACAGTAATGTTTGCTATTTTTAATTTGCAAATTTAAAGATGTTTCAATATATTTAGCAATGCAAATTGCAAATATGAGTTTGCAAATAGTATTTGCAAACTTTTTGAGAGAGACAGATGGAATGATTTTGCAGTTCCGATATTGACCACCTCTACCCTATCCCTATTTTCTTTATAGATAATGTATATCCGAAATTTTGACCAATTTCAAGCTTATCATTATCCACTTTTTCTTAAATATCTATTCCGATTTGAAAATTTGCAAAAACAAATATCCCGAAATGCTTGATTAACAGCATTTCAGGATTGAATTTGCAAAAATAAAGGCTTTGAGAATTTGATATTCTATAAAATCAATCGAGCATTAAGGAAATATAGAATATTTGATTCTGAAAATTTTCAATTTTAGTTGTCGTATTAAGTAATTTGACCATTGCGTAGGGTTCAACCTTCTCCCTATTCTCTTTCACATCGCCAGTGAATGGCAGATTCAATTCCAATTCGCAGTTAGGATAAATTTGGAATAAGGCATCCTGAATATCTCCGGGCAATTGTATTTCTGCACTTGAGCTTGATAATCTGTCGTCGATATCCTCAAGATATATTTCCAGAAATTTCCAAACGTCATTTTTAGATTGAGATAGTGTTGGAAATACCACAGCTTTGATTTTCGCGAGAATCGGATATTTTGGATCAAATGAGCAATCGGTCAGAAAAAATGAATTCTCATTTTCTGACATTGCAGCTATGAAATCAGACTGAGAATGCAGAATCCTCACATAATTTTTGCTTAACACTTCTCGTGACCTGCACCAGTCGGCAATACTATTTAAGAATTCATAATTCCTTCTTTCAAAGAAGTCCTTAAATGTATAAATATACATTTTGTGGGTATCTCCTTTTTTCTCGATTTTTACATTCTCTTTTCGTTTGAAGGAAGCAGTGCTATAACCTTTCTTTTTGTAATACTCTCTCAAATGAGAATCTGCCGGAATAAGAAAAGTAAAATCTAATCCTCTTCTTTTGGCGGAATTTTCAGCCATTTCCATCAGGGTAGCCATTATTCCTTTCCTTCTATATTCAGGATGAGTTGCAAGCCCACACAAATAAAGGCCCTTAACCCTAATCGGTTTTCCACTATTGTCAAGCATCCCGAATTCGTATTCCACTCCAAGCAACGCCGCTATGAGCTTATCTCCATCATAGCAGTAGAATACATTTTCAGTGTAGAAATAAGTGTCAAAAACAAGATTAATGTAGCGAGAAGAGTCATGGAAAGTGTCTTTCCACAACTCCATCATATCTTTCTTAATCTTACAAATATCGGATACCATAAGCTTTGCCATTCCGAATCAATACGACTCGATATTTTTCAAAAAAATAGAGATATAATTATTTTTTATCTTCTTGTAAAAATGCGTAAAGCTCCGATTCTTCGTTCACATGGCACTCAGAAGGCAAACCTCTGACAAATCTTCCTATTCCTTCGAGCGTGTTTAAGGTCAAAGTAAGAAGCCAAGGATAATCCTTATAGGACGTCAGGGTCAGAAGAGACTCCACGCCAGGATATTCCTCTTGGAGAAGCATGGCTCCATAATTTGAAAGTCGCACTTCCACTTCAAATGTAGGTTTAGAAGGATCGAAAACGAATCCAAAAATATCGGGTCTCAGATCTCTTTTTGAACTGCTGCTTTGAGTGCAATTTTTATCGAGAATCTTGGCATCTTTCCATCTTAAAGTCTTGAAGAGGCGGACATCGCGAGTGGCCACATCATATCCTAAGATGCATTTAGACTCGGGAAAAACTTGAAATACCTCAATCTCATGGTCTTTTACGCCATTTTTTGAAGTGTATTCTTTCAAGAGCACGCGTTTCTTAGAGTTTCGTGCCTCATATATTGCCGCCATACTGTTGCCTTCTTTATCACCTGCAAGATGATACTTTTTTAGCAATGTCTGATCTCTGACAGTATGGCTCATAGGCACAGTGGCTCCGCTTGTACGAATATAAGATTCCTGAACTTCCTCGGGTCTATGACAGTCAGGATGAAAATGCACCATATCCCCTCTGTAACTATCCACATGGATGCGAAGCACCTCAAGTCCCTCATTGTTCATCTCAATGTTGTATGTCACGTTGGCAGTTGTGACACTCTTTTTCTGTGCTCTCGATTTATAAGCGATAAAAGAGTTGTCTATGATGTTCTTCAGATATGTGCGATAACGGTCTGAATTAGGTTCCGGTATTCTGCGGTCTTCGTAAAGAAGATCGTAGTCGTGCGCAATTCCTGAGGCAATGCCATTGTCTCTTACACCGAGGAGAAGTTCACCACCGGTAGTTGAATTTAGAAAGCCACAGATAGTCTTCAGAATAGCCCATTTTTGAGTCTCAGGTTCATATTCTGCATTTCCCTTCAGTTTGTTTTTTGGAGGGCATACAGCCGATGTCTTAAACTCCAGCGTATCGCTTTCCACGCCATAATAAGTAGTAAGATCAGGACTCCGATATTGATCATCTACGTCGAGCGTACGTGCCAATTCAAGTTTAATTCGTGATATTTCTCTTTCATCAATTTTCCCGATGAGTCGGTTGGAGGCATCAATGAGACCGTCTACAGTGTCCTCTATGTTCTCATCGGTGGTGATTCTCTCCGATGAATGGTCGATTTCCGGCTCCTTATAATTTCGAATCATGGCAATAATTCGCTCATGTTTTTCTACTTCCGGTATACCGTCAAGTATAGGCCCATGGCTTAATGTAATCGACATTGGTGAGGCTCCCGAAGCAAATCTTGCAACTGCAATCTGGTATTCGAGTTCATGGCGAATATAAGCGCTAATAGTATAATCTCCCGAGGCTATGGAAAGCATTAGAGCCGCCTGCAAGCAAAGAAGTCTCGGCATAGTGTCAGACAGCAAACGCTGATGACTCATCAGGATATTGCTTATCTCCATTACGCCCGTGCTGTCTATTTCGTTGATTTTTGATTCCTGAGATGCCAGAGGGATACTTTCCTCGCAGTATTTGATGAACTGGCTAAATATATAAATAAAGCATTCGTGCTGATAAGCCTCAATGTCAACGATAGGATCATCTAATCCATAGAGTTCAATATCATCCACGATAAATCCATTTACAAGTACTGTGCCCGGAATTGCCTTTGGAGAGTTGATTCGGATAGTCAATGGAATCCTATTATCCATCGCTTCAAGCATCTCCTCCTTTGTGATCTTACCCATTACATTCACAACAAAACCATCTTCTGTGAGCCACTGTGTGCCAGCCGAATAGTCTCCAATATAGACTCCTGGCAATGTTTCTCCCCTCATTTGATTGGCATATTCAAGATAGAACTGATTGAATCCTCCTTTCAAGACAAAGCAGAATTCCTTATCCTCCGGAGTATATTCCACATAGAGTCGCCTTCCTGGGCTAAAGAAAGATAAGATCTGGAAAATATCAGCATATCTCAAAGATTCCGACAGGTTAATATTAATCTTCCCGGACACCTTCTCATAATCTTTATTGATGGACTCAGCTTCAACTTTAACTCCATAGCTCGATCGAATCTTAACAGGGATTATAGCACCTGCGGCATATTTGCGTTTTGTCTCGACGCCACTTGTCTTAACGCCACCCTGAGCTCTTGTCATAAATGTCATGCCTTCAGCTATATCTTCTACTGAATCCGGCGTCTTCATATGGTCGCTTTTAGGAAGCAGCATCTTGAAGCCTTTACCGATAGAAAAATATTCCGATAAGTTACCCTTTAGGAAATCAGTCTTATTGACAGGAGCTGACAGGACTTCATTTTCTGTAAAAACAACGGTGCCTTTTCCTTCATACAGAGCCTCTTTGCCGCAACTGACATCAAACTTTGTACGACTAAGATTGTGTAGTACTCTTATAGGGCTAAAAGTCTCAGGGTTTTCTATGTCGTTCCAAGTCAGACCGAGATGGATAATGGGAGATTTGCGTACGCAATTTGTGGTGACGTAGATCAAATTATCTGCGATGTCCGTATGAGGCATCTTCTGGGCAACAACAAGTAGATTAAGAAGTCGTCTGATGAGTAAATGCTTGTCCTCTCCTATCTTTTGAGAGGCAATAATCGCTGAGACTATGATTCGATAAGCAAGCACATCAGGGACTATCATATCCGAGCCAGCGAGCTTGAATTCAGGTGATGAAATAAAAGTTCTGGATAATGAATATTCTGCCAGTTCGTCGGCAAGATCTACAAGATATCTGCATGTGTTTAAAAATTCTCCATTTCCTGAGTCCTTCTCACCATTATATTGATATCTTCTAATGTAATAAAGCAGTTTTTCAAAATTCTCTATAATATACTCTTTTCTAATTTCAAGCCAAAAGGCTGGTTGTGTAACTCTAAAAGATGACATGATGTTAAATATAGTTTAAATCTTCTAATTTGCAAAAATACTAAAAATATCAGATATTATCAAGTCTTATGCCATATAACATAAAAAATTATCCGGACCCTTTATCTTTAGAGCCCGGATAATAATTAATCTTGCTTTATCAATTCAAACGATGTAGCCGACAGCCAAGTGCCATCCCACGTTTGGGAAGGAGACAAATTCGTCACGCCATATCTGATGACACTGTCGGAGCCGACAATTATATTTTTGACCACCACGTCCGACCATCCATATCCTTGCGAATTGTTGACTTTGGTAAGCCTATCTAAATAATGACGATTAGGTAAAATCTTTGCAGTGTCTTCTTTCAATGCGATTTCTGCATTTTTCCATACGGCTCCCCCTATGTTCCCACAAACTGGAATATACTCTGAAAATCTGCGTCCTTGCCCGTTGACGGCAAATATCTCCGCCCCCTTGCCATTGGTTCTACCCTTTGCTTCCAGACGATACGTACCGGGTGCCACTTTTTGATTTCTTTCCACTTCATACTCCATTCCCAAGCCATCAGATTCTATTGTGGCATCCAAATAGCTCAGGCTGCGGTTGCCGGAGAAATGTTCTCCCTTACTGGTATAATGTTTTATATTGTTATCTTTCACAATTGTCCATCCGGCATCATACAGTTGTATTGACTGCGAATCCCTATTATTTGCATATTTCTCTGCCTCTGTCACTTCGTAGCGTGTGTAATGCTTTGGGAAATGTTTTATATTCAGATTGCTTACAATTTTTGTAATAGACCCGGCACTGCACACCAATGCCACGAGCCAAACCACAAGAGAAATTATCCTTAAGACATTGCTTAACGGCCTTACACTTCCTAAAATACGTAAAGTGAAATGAGCCAGAAGATAAAGACTGATAATAAGGAGCAGGATCACACTGATTGTTGCTATCCATATCAACCAGGAAGGATTGGAATCTAATATTGCCACGATAGGAAAATCATTGCCCACGACACTGCGCAAGCTATTCCATGGAGCAGCAACGGCGCAAACCACAACTATCAGCAAACCTATAAATCCCACTATGCATGCAGCGACAAGAAGGATTCCCACGGCATATACACACCATCTCAAAACTGATACTACCCCATGAGTGAATCTACCATCTTTATCCAAGTCACCCTGCCGAGAAATCATCTCTCTTGTGGATGTCAGAAACTCGTCACACATCGTGGAGAGATTCACTGTCTCTCCTCTCATCTGCAACCGATCTGCCGGAGTCGCAGCTTTTGGAATAGACACCCAGCACACGAAATAACCACAAACCAAAAGCAGCAACCAAGGAATAGAATCCGGCATATTCATCAGTAATACAAAGACAATAAGGATACAAGCCAGTCTAAACCATAAAGGATTTACACCCAAATAGCACCCAAAACCAGACAAAACGCCTCCAAACACCTTCTGTTCCGGATCCCTGAAAAGTTTTTTCTTAGAAGCAGCTACAGGAATCGGAGGAATTACCTGAGCGAATGTCTCGGTCTCAGATTCCTCATCTACAAATTGTTCCGGCTTGCCTACTCTGTTTATTATCTCCTCGATATGCTCAATGCTGATAGCCTCAGTTCCATTTTGGCGAAGCTCAGACATAAGCTCTGCAACACGCCCCTCGATATCATCGGCTATTTCTTTTCCGTCTGGTTGGCGTGAGAAGTAATCACGCATATTAGAGATATAAGCGTTGAGCATTGCATAAGCATCCTCATCCATTGGATAGAGCGATCCAAATATGTTGACAGTAATATTCCTCTTCATAATTTAATCCGTTGTGTTGAATGATTTAATAATGTTGATTGAATTTGCAAGATCATTCCATACTTCATCCAATTGAGTTAGAAACTCTTCCCCCTCTGCTGTGAGAAGGTAGTATTTTCGTGGTGGACCTTGCGTTGACTCTCTCCATTCGTAGCTAAGGAGACCATCTTTTTTCAAACGGGTCAATAGCGGGTAGAGCGTCCCCTCCACGACTATCAACTGGGCCTCCTTTAGTCGGGATATTATGTCGCTTGTGTAGCATGCTTCTTTGCGCAAGAGAAGCATCACACAATACTCCAGCATCCCTTTTCTCATTTGAGATTTAGCATTATCGATGTTCATAGTTTATGATATGGGCTATAAATTTAACCGGTTTCTCTTTTTACACTGCAAAGGTAATAAAAAATATAGTACTATGCAATACATAGTACTATAAAAATCAAATTTTGTAAATTTTTTTTAGATTTATTTTAGGGTAATTCTATCTGACAAAAAAAAAACGGCAGCCATCTTCTAGATAACTGCCGCCTAAATATTGGATAATTGATTTAGAATCAATAGGTATAAGCCTTCATTTCTTCCGGTTGGAAATTAGAGATGAAGTCTGCGTGCTTAGTGCATTCTGCCTGACCGTATTTGACATATACTTCGAGAGACTTGTCGAATGCCTCATCGCGTTCAGCCTCTTCAAGAAGCAGGCAACCCATCACTGTGTGTCCTGCCATCTCCACGAGTCGGCGAGCCATGAAATCAGTATAAGACTGATCTTTAACTTCGAGCACCTTGGCAACAGCTGCCTCATACTGTTCAGCCATTTCATCAAGGAGTTTCTTGACTCCGGCATGCTTCTCAGAAACTTCTGCGCTGAGAGCTTCTTTGATAAAGTTGAGATATGTACCGGTAGTGACGTGGCGGATAGCAGCTACAACCTGAAGTTGAGTTGTTCCTTCGTAAATGCTTGTAATACGAGCATCGCGATAGAGACGTTCACACTTGTAGTCTTTCATGAAGCCGCTGCCGCCATGGATCTGGATACAGTCGTAAGTGTTCTGGTTGCAGAACTCGGAACCCATACCTTTAGCAAGCGGAGTGAAGGCATCAGCAAGTTTGCTATAAGCCTTAGCCTCAAGTTTTTCTTCCTTAGTAAGAGGACGCTCCTTAGCGATATCATCATATATCTTGTAGATATCTACGAATCGAGCGCAAGCGTAAAGAAGAGCACGGCTTGCATCGAGCTTAGCCTTCATCACACTGAGGATTTCTGCAACGGCAGGGAACTCGATGATGGCTTTGCCAAACTGCTTACGGTCTTTTGCATAGTCAAGAGCTTCACGATATGCAGCTTCAGAGATACCTACGCTCTGGGCAGCAATGCCAAGGCGAGCGCCGTTCATAAGCGCCATTACATATTTGATAAGACCGAGTTTGCGGCTTCCACAAAGCTCAGCAGGAGCATCTTTATAGACGAGCTCACAAGTCGGGCTTCCTTTGATGCCCATCTTGTTTTCAATACGGCGAACATTCACACCACCGTTACGCTTGTCGTAGATGAACATCGACAGGCCACGACCATCTTTAGTGCCCTCTTCAGAGCGTGCAAGCACGAGATGAATGTCAGAATCGCCATTAGTAATGAATCGCTTCACTCCATTGAGCACCCAGCTTCCATCTTCTTTCTGAGTGGCCTTGAGCATAACGCTCTGAAGGTCAGAACCGGCATCCGGCTCTGTGAGGTCCATACTCATTGTCTCACCCTCACAAACTCT
This sequence comes from uncultured Sangeribacter sp., assembly GCA_964399005.1. Lineage (GTDB taxonomy): Bacteria > Bacteroidota > Bacteroidia > Bacteroidales > Muribaculaceae > Lepagella. The sequence continues at coordinate 62 of CAYNPB010000122.1, read as the reverse complement.
CTTGATGTAGCGTTCTTTCTGATCTTCATCAGCAAATTCATAGATAGTCTCAGCGCAGTCCT
>CAYNPB010000121.1:3525-8665 GCA_964399005.1 uncultured Sangeribacter sp. | reverse complement strand
GTCTTACTGAAGCTGAAATCAACCGTATGCGTGATGAGGCTAAGGCTAATGAAGCTGCAGATAAGAAGGCTAAAGAGCGTGTTGACAAGCTCAACCATGCTGACTCTATGATCTTCCAGACAGAGAAGCAGATCAAGGAACTTGGCGACAAGATTCCGGCCGACAAACTCGCTCCGGTGAATGCAGCTCTCGACCGCCTGAAAGAAGTCCACAAACAGCAGCTTGTAGAAGACATCGATTCTGCTGAAAAGGCTCTTAGCGATGCTCTTCAGGCAGCAGCACAAGACATCTACGCAGCTCAGCAGCAGGCTGGTGCAGCTGGTGCAGGTGCTCAGCAGCAGGCTCCTAACCCCGATGAAAAAGACGTGACTGACGTTGATTTCGAAGAGGTGAAATAAGTAAGAAATTTAATAACTCCAGATAAAGAAGGAGGGTAGTCGACACGACTACCCTCCTTTTTTATCTTATTATTTTACTCTTTCTATCAATTTTCTGCGCTCTCTGCTCCTCTGCGTACTCTGCGTGATTTTTTAAGAGCCGACGAAAGTTGAGTTATACAATTAATCTACATGATAGTTAAGATGTTTTGACGAGTCTCTTTTGGAAGATTTGTGATTGAGTGAAAATACGGATTTAAAAATTCGTTTGGCCGTTTTTTTCCTTCTATGGTAACTGTAAAAAGTATCTTCCGGAAGAAAATCTTTGTTATAGACATGCCCCGGAGAGATATAGCAATATGTTATCTCCTTTAATAATGCAGACGTAAAATCTTGATCAGTAGCTACTTCATCTATTTGTTCTAATTCAGGAGCAATGCAAGAAATACCGGTCTTTGCACATTGTTCGCGTATAGCTCCTATTGTAGAGTCATATTGCTCTTTGAGTGGAGTAAGGTCGAAATCATTCCATTCAGTGTCTCCCATATTCTGTACAGGTCGGAGTTGGATGATATCCGGCAGCCCCCCTTCTGCCCATATACCCCAGAATTTACTCGGTTCAAGGTCTGCGATGTTTTTGGAATTAATAGTATAGTTAACTCTCAGTTTGAAATTGGGGTAACTCTTTTTTACTTCAGCAATTATTTCAGTTAATTTCTTAAGCTCTTCAAATTTAGCTCCCGGCATTAATTCTTCATATATTTCCTTTGTGGTTCCGTGCAGTGAGAGTGTAATCTCATCAAGTCCTGCGTTGGCAAGCGACACAAGGTCTACTCTTCCTTGAGCAATGAGCTTGCCGTTAGTAGTTAAAGAAATATAAGGAACTCCATGCGTTTTTGCATGGCTTACTATATTGACGAGTCCGGGATAGAGGGTAGGTTCTGTAGCACACCCAATTTGCAGTTTTAAAGCTCTTTTATAGAATGCTCTGGCTATTTTGTTAAGGTCTGAATCACTGATACGTTGACCTTTCACGGACTCTCTTCCTTTGCTATCTGACAAATAACACATCTTGCATCTTAGATTACAAGCCATTACCGGATCAAAAAAGATACCGACCATTCGTCGTTTGCTGATTAGGAACGTCCAAAGACCAATTAGTTTTAGCCTATTCGGAATACGTCCGGAGACTGCATATTTGATATATTTATAAATATTCATAAACCTTTGTTTTTATGAGATGGCTCTTCTTTTCTCTGTCTTCGATATGTCGGAAATAGCCATCTTCGAATGCAAAGATAACTAATAATATATAAAATTCCAAACAAGAACGTAGATTTTGCCTTTGAAGTTGTTTAAACTTATCTCTGCTCCTCTGCGCTCTTTGCATGAGATATTTAAAAGCTTGCGAAAGTTGTGTTAGTAATTTTTTTGTCATATGAAGATTTTATTCTAATTTTGTAAAATCAAATGTTCAAAGAATGAAATTGTTGAGTATCATAAGACTTTGTCGGCCGGAGCAATGGGTGAAGAATTTGTTTGTATTTCTGCCACTTTTTTTCAGTGGCAATCTTCTTAATCTTGAGCTTTTAGGTCATTGCTGCTTGTCATTTTTTGCATTTTGTCTGGCATCGAGTGCCATATATTGTCTAAATGACCTTATGGATGCCGACTATGATCGTACTCATCCAATAAAGCGTTTGCGTCCGGTTGCTTCCGGAATAATTGGCAAAAGACTATGCATTTTCCTCTCATCGGTCTTGATGCTTTTTTCTCTTGCAATCCCAACTTTGTTTTTCAAAGGCGAGTTTGCTATGTATTCCTTATTGATAGTGGCGTTTTATCTTTTATTGAATATTTTATATTGCTTTAGGCTAAAGCGGGAAGCGATAATAGATGTTGTAATAATTTCGCTTGGATTCGTACTGAGAGTCGGAATCGGGGCTACTTCTACCGGAATAGTATTAAGTCCTTGGATTATTATAATGACATTTTTGCTTGCTCTCTTCCTCGCATTTTCAAAACGTCGTGATGACTTGCTCATATTCGAGACCACTGGAAAACGAATGCGCAGCAACATAGACAAATATAACCTTTCATTTTTAAATCAAGCTATTACGATGGTCGGTACAGTAATGCTTGTCAGCTATATAATATATACTGTCAGTCCGGATGTCATCGAACGTTTTCATTCAAAATATGTATTTACTACCGCCATTTTTGTGCTTTTAGGATTGTTAAGATACATGCAGTTGGCTTTGGTATTTTCCAAGACCGGCAGTCCTACAAAAGTTTTGTATAAAGACAGATTCATACAAGTATGTATAGTAGGATGGGGGATTCTATTTTTTATAATTATTTATTGGTAGAATGAAAAAGGGAGTAATAGCTGTCTTTGATTTTGATGGCACCTTGACAAAGAAAGACTCAGTCATAGAATTTGCCAAACATTGCGTAGGGAAGCAAAGGCTATTTGGGGGTATGATGAAGAGCTTGCCATGGATTTTGGCATGGAAATTTAGGATTCTTGATGGAGGGAAAGCAAAACTTCACCTTTTCTCCAGTTTATATAAAGGTATGGAGTATTCTGCTTTCAGGCGACGTTGCAATGATTTCATTTCCAACGTTGAAGAGTTCCAAAGAGAAGATGTGGTAGATAAACTTCATCGTCATCTTCAAGCCGGTCATCGGGTATTCATAGTCTCAGCAAGTATAAGGGAATGGATACTTCCATGGGCAATGAATCAGGGTGTTAAGGAGACAAATGTGATCGGAACAGGAATGGAAGTTGATACGGAAGGAATTATCACCGGAAGATTTTCTACTCCAAATTGCAAAGGAGTGGAAAAGGTGAGACGCTTGAAGAGTGTTGTCCCTGATTTGGAAGAATACGAGGTTTATGCATATGGAGATTCCGCAGGCGACCTGCAAATGCTGGCCATAGCAGATCATCCGGAAATGATAAAATAATATTAATTGCTGTGCAATATGGGAACTATAGATCAAGTGCGGGTAAAACATCCTCTTCTGATGCTTTTGATTATTATAACAGTTATCCTTCTTCCGGCTGTTATAATGAGCTTCGAACTGTGTGATACCGGTTTTTATCTTACCTTCTATCAGAATTTCTTTTCAGCTCCCGAAAGTGTGGAATATAACTTCATGTTCTATCTTTCCGGTTTATTCGGTGCATTAATAGATCTATTTGGAGGTAGTTGGGGTTTATTGATAATGAGAGCAGCCGGCTTGCTTTTTCTATTGGGAGCGACTGTCATAGCATGGCGATATCCTTCTGACACTGTAACTGCAAATATCAAGACGATAGCTATAATTGCAATAATGGCGGGATATGCTTCCTCCCCAATAATCGTGAGCTATGATATCGTGACTCTATTATTTCTCGTGCTTGGCGTCTATCTTCTCGTGAAGGGCATTCTTCAGAAAAGCCGGAAACTTCTTTTCATTTCAGGTGTAATCACAGGAATGCTTCTCTTTATCCGCATACCTAATCTTCTGCAATTCTTTCTTGTCATTTTGATTCCTTTATATCTTTCAGCTTCCAAAAGAGATAAATTATGGTTATCTTTTCTTTTTATTGGAGGATATATTGTGGGACTTCTCATAATTTTTGGCCTGATGGCATCTTTGGGTCATATCGGAATATTCCTTCAGAATATTGAAACACTGAGAGCCCTTTCTGCTGATACTGAAGCTTCTCATGGATTAGGGCATCTGATTATGACGCAGATTAATTACTACTGGTTATTGGCAATAATAGTAGTGAAATTTACGCTCATGGCACTTTGCATAAGAGGGATATGGTATTTTTTAAGTTCCAAATGGATGAGAACGATTCTTTCTCTTCCGTTCATGCTATATTTTATTTATATGGCCTACCATATTTCTCCGGTTTTGATTACAGGGGCTGTTGTATTGCCGGCATTGATAATGATGTGTTTCCAAAGGAAGCTTAAGAAAGAGTCGTTGATTGCAGCCGGGGCTCTACTTTCATCGCTCATATTCCCATTGGGAAGCGATGGAGGGGGTGGAAATATAGGTAGTATATTGTATCTCCTTGGGGCAGCTCCGGCATTAGGCTTTTGGCTTAATTTAAAATTTAACATTAAGGGGATAGAGCTATTTGTGCCTCGTAATCTAATAATCACTGCAGCCTGTATATTCCCGATTATTTGCGTCATTAAGATTTTTTGCGGAGGCTTGTATTTTGACGATACACCTCTGTGGAAAATGACCACTCAATCAGCTTCGCCGAAATTAAGAGGCATTCTTATGTCAGAGGAGAGAAGTAGGATTGTAGATGAGATTATTCCCGTGCTCGAAAGATACGTGTCTCCACGAGATACACTCTTTGCATATGGGAGCATACCTATGCTCAATTATCTGACTTATACACGCCCATATATAGGCAATTCGTGGCCTGAACAAGTTTCTGCCGGGAGGCTTGAACAATTGTTGAGGGTTGAAGAAGAGAAGAATAATTATCCCGTGATATGCATACAAAAATTCCGCACCATAGGAGACAACTGGGGAGAGCCCTCGGAGGCTTTTATGAAAGGCGAAGATAATGATTCCAATATATATCATTCAAAGAAGAAATGGATGGTAATGCAAGAATTCCTTGACCGAAACCAATATCATACGGTAGCCTCTACACCTCATTTTGATGTACTCAACAGATTGCCGAAGGAATGAAAGAAATGCGCACCTTGACTTAATTTTTTGCACTGAAATTATGATGGTTT
>CAYNPB010000121.1:0-3425 GCA_964399005.1 uncultured Sangeribacter sp. | reverse complement strand
ATGTCCTAACTGCAATACAATTTTTGAAGTAGATGAGAATCACTATGCTGCTCTCCTCGCGCAAGTGAGGAATGCTGAGTTTGATGCTGAAATCAAGCGTAGGATTGCCGAACTTTCAGAAGTTCAAAAAGCAAAGGAAGAGTCAAATATGGCCAGAGCTGAGCAGAAGCTCGAGCAGGTCGTGTCTTCTAAGGAAAATGAGATAAGCCGACTGAAGACAGAGATAGAAAGACTTAAGGCTGTAGTTGAGAATCATGATTCGTTGAAGAAAGCCGATATGGAGGCAATGTCGGCAAAGTCCACGCAGCAAATCGCTGAGATGTCAGCCAAGAAGGATAAGGAAATCTCCGATCTCCGAAGCAAAATAAAGGAAAATGAGGCAAAGCACCTTCTTGATTTGACAGAAGAGAGAAATCATAACAGAGAAGAATTGCACCTGAAAGAGAAGGAAATAACCGAGCTTGCATCCAAGCTGGAATCGCAGAAGACTGAAGCAAAGAATCGGGAACTTGAACTCAGAAGCAGTCATGAGATTCTGATGAAAGCAAAGGATGAGGAGATAGAGCGCTATAAAGACATGAAAAGCCGCCTTTCTACAAAGATGATAGGGGAGACTCTCGAACAGCATTGCCAGAATACATTTAATCTTGCAAGAAGCATGGGCCAATTTGCAGATGCTTATTTCGAGAAAGATAATGATGCAAGTGGAGGAACCAAAGGAGATTTTATATTCCGAGATTATATCGACGGGCAGGAATGTCTTTCAATTATGTTTGAGATGAAAAACGAGGCTGACACTACTGCTACCAAGCATAAGAATGAAGATTTCTTTGCCAAACTTGACAAAGATCGCAATGAGAAAAATTGTGAATATGCGGTCCTTGTGAGTCTTCTGGAGATAGACAATGAATTTTATAATAATGGGATTGTGGATGTGTCTTACCGATATCCGAAGATGTTTGTTGTTCGTCCGCAATTCTTTATGCCCGTTATTGCTCTGCTCTCTAAGGCGGCAAGAAGAAGTGCTGAGACGGTGATTGCTCTTAGGGCTGAGTTGGTTGAGGCTAAGGCTCAAAGCATTGATGTCACTAAGTTTGAGGAACGTCGTGATAAGTTTGCCGCAGAGTTCATGAAGTTTGTAGATGGTCATCGTAAGAAACATGACGACGCGATGGATGCAATCGACAAAGCCATAGCGAGTGCGGAGAAACAAATAGACTCTTTGAGAAAAATCAAGAGTCTATTTGACACGAGCACCCAGAAATTGGTAAAGGCTGGTGAAGTGATAGAGAATGATTTCACCATCAAGAAGCTTACACACGGCAATCCTACTATGCGCGCCAAATTTAAGGAAGCTCGTACTTTGATCGATAAAAACGCTCCGGAACTTACTTAGGTCCGTGAATTTTTATTGTGAAAATTTTCATGAAATTACGTTTATATTGAAAAAAAATGTTTAATTTTGCATATTCAATAGGTTAGCAACTGATCAAATCTAATTACACTTCATGAAAAAACTTCTTTTAACAGCAATTGGCGCCGTGACGGCTATTTTTGCGCCCGCTCAGACTCTAAAGAATTATGAGCAGGGAAACCCCAACAATTCTAATTATGACTATCTGAAAGAGTTTGCTCCTCTCAAGAACTACATTGACTACAGCAAATATCCTAATTTCAAGTTGGGTATAGGCACTACTGTAGATCAATATCTGAGTAATTCTACCGTGGCAGGAATGACCAACGACAACTTTACGGAGACTGTTGCCGGCAACGCCATGAAAATGTCGAGCTGTGTCAACAACAGCGGTGGCATGGATTTCAGTAAAGTCAAAAAGTATGTAAATGCTGCGGCAGAATCCGGAATCAATGTCTATGGTCATACACTTGCCTGGCACTCTCAGCAACCAAACGGTTGGCTCAGAAGTCTTATTAAAGATAAGCCTGCAGTCCCATTCGAAAATCCTGACACTATGGTCTATGTGTCGATTGCAGAAAAGGATTTCCGAACCCAGCAGAATGTAGGTTGGACTGCAGATAAGGCTCAGTATGGTTTTTCACTGAATTTCTCAAACACTGACGGCCTTAACATTCATACAACTAAGAAGGTAAATTCTTGGGAAGTACAATTTATAGCTTTTGGTGACATTCCTACTGAAGCAGGAAAGACATACTATATCACCTATGAGATTAAGGGATCCGATAATGGAAAAATGCATTCAAAGCTTGGCGACTGGAGTAATGGCAATAATACGGATTTTTCATTTTCAAAGGATTGGGAAGAGGTGACAGTAACTTATAAGAGTCCGATAAATAGCCCGTTCCTCCTTTTCCAATGCGGCGATTTTGTTGGGGATATTTATGTCCGCAGCATTAAGATTCAGGAGAAAGTGGGCGCCATGAAGATAGATGAAAACACTTTCAAACTTCCACAAAGTACACCTCTCACGAAAGAAGAGAAATGTGAAATACTGAGTGGAGCTATGGAAAAGTGGATAAAAGGAATGATGAATGCTTGTGGAGGCAAGGTCAAGGCTTGGGATGTAGTGAATGAGGCTATCTCGGGCGGAGGTAATGATGGAAGCGGCAACTACACTCTCCAGCATTCCGAAGGATTCAATGGAGAAGCCACTTGGGATGTAGGAGGAGATGCCTTCTATTGGCAGGATCATATGGGTGATCTGGAGTATGTTAGACATGCTGTCCGCTATGCGCGTCAGTATGGTCCGGAAGATATCAAGCTCTTCATCAACGACTATAACCTTGAGAGTGATTGGGATGGCAACAAGAAATTGAAGTCTCTGATCAACTGGATAAAGAAATGGGAAGCAGACGGGGTGACATTTGTAGATGGTATCGGCACTCAGATGCACATTTCATATTATGAAAATCAAGGTATTCAGACGAGCAAGAAGAATGCCATTACCAATATGTTTAAGTTGATGGCTGCTTCCGGCAAACTTGTTAGAGTGAGTGAATTCGACATGGGCTATGTAAATGCTGCGGGTAAGGATGTAGCCACCGCTGATATGACAGAAAAGCAGCATCAGAACATGGCAGACTACTACGAATGGATCATTAAGGAATACCTTCGTCTCATTCCGGCAGAGCAACAGTGGGGCATTTGTTTCTGGTGTCCGACGGATTCTCCCCAAAATAGTGGCTGGAGAGCCAACACTCCGGTTGGAATTTGGACTCTCAACACTTACTATCGCAAGCACGCATATGCAGGAATTGTAAGAGGCCTCGGAGGCGTAGAATATACCGGTGTAGATGAAATCTCGGATGATGCAGCCTCATCTTGCAGCCAATCAGCAAAAGGCATATTCACCATCAACGGCTTCCGCTTGCCAGCAGAAACCAAATTCTCCGACCTCCCCTCCGGCCTCTACATCATAGACGGCAAACTAATAAAGAAAAAATAATTT
>CAYNPB010000120.1:0-8717 GCA_964399005.1 uncultured Sangeribacter sp. | reverse complement strand
ACTGAATCGTTGAAGCGCTGACTATGATGGACTATGTAGTTGCCTTCATTAAACTGTGCCTGAAGAGCCTGTCGGTCGACGTCTTCGTCAAAGAAGTGGATATTTTTGACTGAGATGACACTGTCGATTAGGCTCCAGGTCTTCATCCAATCTTCACCGGATGGTGGAGTTATGCCCTGAACGCTTTCAACAAATGTATTGAAAAAGAGATCATATGGGACAATACTGTCCTTAATGACTGAAAGATTCACTCTGTAGAAATTTCCCCGGAAGCCGGTCCTTTCATAAAGAGGTCCGTCAAATGGACCCTCCTCTGCCAATTCATGACGGAGATATCGGGCAGAAGCCGCAGTATCATTAAGGATATGACCCGGACCGAAGAAATCCTGCATGAAGTTCTTGTAGACATCCCTATATTGAGACGATGGATAGTGAGACATCTGATAGTCCAATGCCTCGGATATTGAGTCCGACAACGTCATTGTCGAATATGATTCAGTATCAGAGATTTTGCCTGATTTTGTATTACATCCGGCAAGAATCAAAACCAAAGATGTGATAAAGTTTATTTTTTTATTCATAATTTAAATCCAATATTAAACGGAAGCACGAACCGTGCGTCCCTACCAACATAATAATATTCAAGGTTTTAACGGTCTAATTATTTGCTTTATTGCGGAAGAAGAGGAGCCACATTATCATGACAATGAAGGCGTAGGATGCAAAAACTATCCAGGGGTATATCCAGTCTCCCATAAATAATCGCATCGGTGCATTCGACCCAGGCAATGTCACTAACTTCCAGCTACACCACCTATTCACTATCCCACCGGCTGCTAATGTCCCGAGCGTGGCACCAATGCCATTGCTCATAAACATCATAAAACCCTGTGCAAATCCCTTCATATTTTGGGGAGCAACCTGCTGAATATACAGATGTCCTGCTATAGTAATGAAATTAAAGGCTATGCCATACACCAACATAGACCCAACCAAAAGCCATAATCCAGAGCCGGGATTGCCAACTCCGAGCATCAGAAATCGCAATGACCATGCAAGAAGCCCGATAGCATAGACAAATCGTATTCCTTTCCATTTCAAAGATATGCCAACAAGCAAAATGCATGCTGCCTCAGCAATCTGCGATAGAGAGAAAAGCATCGTGGCATTTCCGGAAGCCAAAGAATTAGAATACTCTGCTATTGCTGTGAAATGAGTTATGAATGGCGTTACAAATCCATTTGAAATCTGTAGGCATACACCGGAAAAGATGACAAAAATTAGAAAAATTGCTATCTCTCGCTTGCCCAACATCTTCTTTAGTGATTCTATAAACGGAATCTTTTCAGGTATAGAATTTTCAGGAACTACAGGGGTAGTCTTCTTCAATGATGGAAGAGAAAATGAATAGAGTGAAGTCAAACATCCCATTATGCCGCTACATAATAGCTGCATAGCATTATACTGGAAGCGTAAATGACCCGTCATTCCATCATCACTGAATGAAAATCCCAAAGATCCTTCATACCAGTAAGCAGAATTTACAAACCACATTGCCGCAACGAAACCCACTGTTCCCCAAATACGTATAGAGGGAAAGGAAGTCACGGTGCTTAGTCCGCACTTAGTCAGCAGACCAAACGTAGCAGTGTTTGCAAGAGCCATAGTGGGCATATACAAAGCAAGGAAAAGAAGATATAGGGAATACATCACTCCAAACTCAAGTTGTGGATGAGTCTTTCCATACCTCCACATCACAAACATTACAATTGCAGCCAAAAGATGGCATAGTCCTAAAAGTCTCTCAGGACGCCCTGTCCTATCTGCAAGGCGCCCCAAGAATGAGGGGGTGATGATCGACATAAGACCAATGGCAGCATAGAACCATGCAATCTTGCTGCCAATTCCTCCGGATCCAAGGAATTGTCCAAAACATGTCAGATAGCATCCCCATACCCCGAATTGAAGGAAATATAGCAATGAAAGTCGTGCTTTCATAGTTATTTTATATGTTTAATGGTTTAAAAGTTTCATTAATTAAGCGATAAGTCAGTAATAAATTAGAATTTAAACTCTATTCCACCCATAATAGTGGTACCCGGCATCGGACATCCATAGATGATCTGATAAAGCTTATTGGCTATATTATCAACCTTTACTGAAAGTGTCACAGGCACTGCAGATGCTGAATTGAGAGTATATGCAGCTCTCAAATTAACCAAAGTATAACTTTCAGTTTTACCATCAGGATTTCCATTCTTCATGCTCCAAATACTCTGATCTTCGAGAGTGAAACTGAAATCACCGGGTGAGTATGTCAGATCTGCACACAGTTTATTTTTAGGAGAATACAGATTGTCGGAATCCGTATGCAGATAAGACCACGATGCACTTACCTGAAGATTAGATAGAATCCTATAAGCGGCTTCTAATTCAAAACCCTTGTTTTTGAACTTTCCAGTGTTTACATTTCGTGGGCGTCCATCTACACGAATGGTCTGAATCATGTTCTTGCCATCAATGTAAAACAGAGCTGCACCGATCATTAAATTGTAGTTGAGGAAATGCTGACGATAGCTTATCTCATAGTTGAGCATATATTCCGGCTTAAGGTCAGGATTTGCCGGAGGATAGAGATATAGCTCGCGGATATTCGGCGAACGGAATCCTTTGCTAAATGAGGCTTTAATCTGAGAAGCACGCCCCGGCTTAACAATTATACCTGCCTGAGGCACCCAGACATTACCATAAGTGGAACCATGCTGCAGACGTACACCACCATTGATATTCAAGATATCGTTGAAAAATCCCTGTTGCATCATTAAATATCCTGCAATCTCATTGACATGATGAGTTGCTTCTGATGTGCGGATAGATTCATCCTCCTTATCTGTATTCCATATACTTCCACCCCAGTGCTGGAAATCAATGCCTGCCGACAAAGTGTTGGCAGGCCATAAATAGAAGGATTCATAAGCAGTAATGCCCATATTATAGTCAGTAGAATTGAAAATATAATCGCGCGGTGGCTGTCCGGGAGTGTTGCCGTCGTCCACTTTATTCCTTCCCCAATTAATGTATCCTTGAACTCCTCCGTCGCATTTATCATATAAGTTTTTTATATAAAGGCCACCTGTGCCACGAAAAACATCTGTCCACATATTTTCGAGAGGATCCTGTAGAGTCCCGGGGTTATTTGCATGAGTCTGAGTCATGTCGAGCATTCCAGCTACACTCCAATTTCGAGATGCTACATATTTCAACTGCACAAATTCATTTGCGAGCCAGAAGGCGCTTCCTTTTCGATTGCCGTTGCTTCTGTCAATCTGTCCTGACAGAGTTGCTGAAAATTTATCCTTTTTATATCCGGAAGACAGTGCAAATTTTTGAGTACAGAAGGATCCGAACAGTGCTCGAGCACGTCCTGTGAGGCCATCTTTCTTTTGAGAGTTGGTAATGAGATTGATCGATCCTCCCATAGCATTAGAACCATATAGAAGAGACGAAGGACCTTTGACCACTTCTACCCTCTCAACTCCATTGGCAACATAAGTATCTGCCAAGCTATGACCGAAAACTCCTGCCCATTGCGGCTGCCCATCAATCATAAACAACACTTTATTTCCTTGGCCAACACCCCTTATGTTGACTTCCCCGGCACTCCCACCGGATACTCCATACCCGGCAAAGCCACGCTCCGTGACAAACAGTCCGGGCACTTTGCCCACAAGAATAGGAAGCAAAGAGCTTTCACCGGATTTTTCAATCTCTAAAGATGAAACTTGGGTTACATTTAGAGGAATCAATTCAGGGTCAATCTTCAAAGGAGCAGTCACTACTACTTCTCCAAGATTCATCGTATCTCGCGGCAAATCTTCAGCCAACATATTGACTGATATAGGCAATAATGACAAAAAAGTGGATAAAGCTATTTTCATAATCTCGGGTTATCATTATTATTTTTTTGCAAAGTTAACAAAAATATTTGAATATTCAGTTTATTTTAGTTAATTTTGTAATAAAATACGCTTAACCTACACTTAACACAAGAAATAATGACACAAACTGAAATAGATTTTTTTGATTCGCTTGCGCCTTCATGGGATGATAAAGAAATTCGCTCAACTCCTGAAAGAGTGAAAGAAATTCTTTGCAAACTCCCCATATCAAATGGAATGGATGTATTAGATCTTGGTACAGGCACAGGTGTATTAGTACCTTATCTTAGCGAACTCGTAGGAGCCGCAGGCAATGTGGTTGGCATCGATTTTTCAGAAGGAATGCTTACCATAGCACGCAAAAAATATGGCTCTCTCAACAACGTTAAATTCCTTAAATTAGATTTTGAGGAAGAGCTGATTCCGGGTAAATATGACATAGCACTGCTCTACTCTGTCTACCCACATCTTCACGCTCCGGCTGCCACAATCGAGTGGCTTTTTAAGATGAATTTAAAGCATGACGGAATTATTGTAATAGCATTTCCATCCGATGAAAAATTTATAAATGGCATCCATCATGAGAGTAAAGCGGATCATGACCATCTCCCGTCTGCTCATGTGCTTTCTGAAATGATAGGTAAATGGGGTTATTCAACAGAAGTCATCGCAGCTAATGCCGACGAATACATTGTCACTGTAAGAAATAAATAAAAAAAGGACACACAAAGCGTGTATCCTAAAAATAAATTTATTGAATTGAGATGACTAAGAATATTGAATGCCATTTTGTAGCAGCAACTCTTTGAGTTTCAAATTTTCTTGACGTAAAGCATCTACTTCATCCCTGAGATTATCGATGCGATCGGAAAGGCGATCGTTGCGTTTTGAAAGAAATTCAATCCTGGCCATAGAGTCTGCATCAAGGCTGGAATGCTCTCGCTCTTTCTGATGGGCAAGATCATGAAAATGATTGAGGAGTTGAGTCAGCGCATCGGTCTGATCTATAGGATGGCTGTGAGGGGGCACAATCTTGTCGGCATGATCTTCAATCATATAATCATCAAGGCTATCAAGCTCAAATATTTCTTTTATCTTATCCAATTTTTCTTCCGGCATTCGGCTTTTGCCATTTTCTATTGCAGAAAGGAAACTTGGACGCACCTGCAGGAGATCAGCAAGTTCACGCTGGCTAACACCGGCTCTTTTGCGAAGTCTGACAAAATCAATTCTTTTCATGGCAAAATTTTGATTAAAAGATATTTTTCAGAGTCTTGATACATAATATGAAATGACGGAAACAGCAGTACCTAATATTGCAGCCATTAGCACCGCGATCAGCACTATAAGCAACACGACAATCCAATGTCGCTTAATGTGCTTTTTGAGCCTACGATAGATAATTGGAAGCAAGAGAGCCTCAAATCCGGCTATCAAAATGCTGTAGATGACGTCGCTCATGTCAGTTTTTCTTTGCGGGATCGCAAGTAAGACTGATTCCAAGCTTCTTGAAGATCTTGTGATCGACTTCTCCGAGCATCACTGTGGAATGAGCCTGGCATCCGTCGAGTTCGGGAAGAGTCTCGAGAGCCTTACGGCATTTATCATCATGTGTGCTGAGCACAGAAAGGGCCACGAGCACCTCGTCGCTATGAAGACGGGGATTATGACCTTTCAGATACGTGGTCTTAGTGTGCTGTATAGGCTCAATCATCTCCTGAGGGATAAGCTTGAGATCATGGTCAATGCCGGCGAGATGCTTCACTACATTTAGTATAAGGGCAGAACTCGGACCGAGCAATTCACTCTGTTCAGCTGTAATAATTGTGCCATCAGCGAGCTCAATGGCGCTACACGGGAGTCCACTTTTCTCTGAGCGCTCGCGTGCTGCTCCGATGCATGGACGATAAGAAGCGTCAAGCTTAGCCTGCTTTAGGAGAAGCGCAATTTTATCAACCTCTGACTTATTGTCTTCACCTTTCGCCATATTATTAAGAGCAGTGAAATAGCGTCGGATTATCTCATTGTTCGAAGCACGGCAGCATACAGCATTATCACTAATGCAGAAGCCTACCATATTGACACCCATATCAGTAGGAGACTTATATGGATTGCTTCCATAGATTCCTTCGAAGAGAGTGTTTAAGACCGGGAAAATTTCAATGTCTCGGTTATAATTGATTGCCGTTTTGCCATAAGCTTCAAGATGGAAAGGATCAATCATATTCACATCGTTGAGGTCGGCAGTAGCAGCTTCGTAAGCGATGTTGACAGGATGCTTAAGAGGAAGATTCCAGACAGGGAAAGTCTCGAATTTTGCATACCCGGCAGTGACACCGTGCTTATTCTCATTGTAGAGCTGGCTGAGACATACAGCCATCTTTCCGCTACCCGGGCCGGGAGCCGTAACAATTACAAGAGGACGAGAAGTCTTGATATAGTCATTGTGACCAAAGCCCTCGTCGGAAGCAATCAGATCGACGTTGGCGGGATATCCCTCAATCAGATAATGATAGTAGACAGTGATTCCCATCCGTTCGAGTTTGGAACGGAATTTATCTGCACTAATCTGACCGTTGTAGTGAGTGACACAAACAGAACCCACATAGAAACCGAGATTCTGGAACTCTTTGCGCAGTCGGATCACATCCATATCGTATGTGATGCCAAGGTCGCCACGCATCTTATTTCTTTCTATGTCAAGGGCGCTGATAACTATCACTATTTCAGCCTGATCTTTCAGTTTCTGAAACATCCGCAGCTTACTGTCGGGTTGGAAACCCGGAAGCACATGACTTGCGTGATAGTCGTCAAAAAGTTTACCACCAAGCTCAAGATAGAGCTTATTTCCGAAATGAGCGATTCTCTCCTGAATATGTTCAGACTGAATCTTAAGATACTTATCGTTGTCGAATCCTTTCTTCATAACGGGATACAAAATTAATAATTTTTTAGAAATCCCGCAATAAAAATAATAAAAAATCGCCGAAAGAAATTATTCTATCGGCGATATAAGTAAACTTGTTTAAACTTCAGTAGCAATAAAGATCTTTGAATTAGATCGGACGTCCGTAATAATATAGGGTCCAGGCATCACGAGCATAGCCGTTAGGCAGGATCTCAAAAGTAGCGGGATCTGCACCGGGCAAGACTCGCCCAAGATAATAGACATTCCATGCATCGCGAGCATAACCATAGTCAAGGACCCTAAATGTCGGGATGCTAACATTTTGCATTATTATACCATTGAATATGACATTGGCTGCTCCAATCACATATGCAAGATTCGGATTAGGAATCGGAGGAACGAAAGGTCTCTGATAGCGTGGAGGTACGGGACGGAGGTGAGGTGGCGGGGGTGTGGGGCGAGACGGTGTAAAAGCAGATCCGGCACCCGGACGAGGTACACGATTAGGAGTCACTGAGTGACCGGGTCGATATACCGGATTAGGCTTATTCCCATTTCCAGGCTTATAATCGTTATGGTGGCCATTATTGCCAGGCTTTCCCACATTGCCAGGCTTTCCATTGTTACCAGGCTTATAATTGCCATGATTGGCATTATTATTAGGCTTGCTATTATTGCCGGGCTTGTGTGAATTATTATGTTTCTGTTCAGTCTTATTTCCACCATGTCCTTTACCACGATTGTGATTGTCGGCATTTATATTGCCAATTCCTAACGATAAGGAGAGAGCCACGATAAGTAAAATTTTCTTCATAACTCATTGGTTTTTGATGACGATTGTGATTTTCCAAGCGTCTTGTGATTAATATCTGTTTACAATATAGAGTAAAATCATAGCAAAAAGTTTAACTTCCAAACTTCATTTAACCATTTTTTACAAAGATGGAGTGATACCGTCACCAAAAAAGAAATCCGGCTCCAAACATGTTGAAAGCCGGATTTCTAAAGATTAAGTTAGTGGGTTATATATTAGTCTTCAGTCTGAGACTCAGCGTAAGCCTTGAGAAGCTTCTCCTGAACGTCGCCAGGAACGAGTTCGTAGCCTGCAAACTCCATTGAGAAAGATCCGCGACCACCTGTGATGGAGCTAAGCGCAGTGCTGTAGCTTGCCATTTCCTTAAGAGGCACCTTAGCCTGGAGTTTCTGAATACCATGCTCGGCATCCATACCCATGATGATAGCTCGGCGACCCTGAAGTTCACTCATCACATCTCCGAGATAATCATCGGGAACGAGAACTTCTACATCATAGATAGGCTCGAGAATCTTTGGATTAGCCTCCCGGAAAGCCTGAGAGAAAGCATTGCGGCCGGCAAGACGGAATGATATTTCATTAGAATCAACCGGGTGCATCTTGCCGTCGTATATCATCACGCGGACATCGCGAGCATAGCTACCGGTGAGAGGACCTTGCTCCATGCGGTCCATAAGACCTTTCACAATAGCGGGGATGAAGCGAGCGTCGATAGCGCCACCTACGATACAGTTGTAGACAATGAGCTTTCCACCCCAATCGAGAGGAATCTCTTGCTTGTCGCGAACATTAAGTTTGAATTCCTGACTTCCGAACTTGTAGGAATCCGGTTCCGGCATACCTTCAGTATATGGCTCAACAATAAGGTGCACTTCTCCAAACTGACCGCTACCACCGGACTGCTTCTTATGGCGATAGTCGGCGCGAGCTGCCTTTGTGATAGTCTCACGATAAGGGATCTTCTGCTCTTCAAAAATGATGGGGAGTTTCTCATTATTCTCAATTCTCCACTTAAGAGTGCGGAGATGGAATTCACCCTGACCCTTGACAAGAGTCT
>CAYNPB010000119.1:5628-8772 GCA_964399005.1 uncultured Sangeribacter sp. | reverse complement strand
TTGAAGAGGGAGGGTTGGTATGCTTGGCGGAGGGAGTGGCCGTGGTAGGAGGAGGATGCGGCGCGTGGGGCGGTCATTTCGTTGAAGCAGATATGGAGGCCTATTGCTCGGGTCATTAGCATATCGTCGTGTTTGCCGGTGACGGCACCGTAGCTGCCGTTGGGACGGCGCTCATAGGTGAGATACTCGTCGATGCACCCTTCGTCGCGCTCGATGTAAAGCCCTTCCCTCACCACACGGACCAGATTGGAAATGATCATGGGTTTTGTGGCTGTATTGGTATGGAAACCATACTTTCGGGGGCGACCTTCCATGATATCTTCGGGACTCTGGCGCCGGGCATAGAGGTTGGGATAGCAATCTTTGATCTGATTGAGGATATAGCCGGATTGGTCGCCATCTACATAGCGGTCGGGGTCGCGGGTCTCGAGTGTGTTGGATTCTATCACCAGGAGGGAATTGGCATACCATTTTGCTATTCTTGCCGCTTGCCAGGCCAGGAGGTCGATGTCGCAGTGTCCGCGCCATTGCGCCACTACAGCCGGACCGGCACCACGTAGCATACGGACGCGGTCGAAGACAGCAATCACGCTCCAGTCGGCCTTCATGCTTCTGCCACCGACATCTACCACGGTCAGATAACGATCGTGCATCACACGTGAATTACCATCCTTCACCTCCGGCATCTCCCACACCTTCAGGCGGCCGTTGGGGTTGGACTCGAACACGATCCCTTCCAAAGCCTTCTCCCCATAGTCGGCACGCCCTTCCAGTTCGCCTGACGCCTTCGGGGGCATACAGCGCTTACGGAGGTCGAGAGCCTTCTTGCGATTGAAGACATGGGCACCGCTATTTACGAAAGCCTCGAGGTCGTTGCTTGGAAATTCGGAGAGCATCTGGTCGGGGTTGTTCATGCCGCCACGGGTCTCCTCATACCATCGGATGGCGCTAAGGCGAGCGCCTGACTCCCAGAGGTCCCATATATAGCGGCCGGTGGCTACATGATCGTCGTCGGAAAAATCGGAATTACGGTTTTTCACTATCCTTTCAGCCATGGCCCGCCGGTCGGAGACTTCGAGAGCATACTGTTCAATCTCATGCCAGGCCACGAAGACAGGGCGATAAAGGGATGTGCCGCGCTTAGCAGCCAGATATTCCTTATGGAAGAAAGTGCCTACGCCATTGGCAGTGGACTCCATCACAATCATGGTCTCAGGACGGAGGAGCACTCCGGAAGTGGCGGCGCGGATTATATCTTCGGGACTCTTGCCGAGTGTCTTTTTCCAAAGCCCAACCTCAGTGAGATGCACGAGAGCATAATCTCCGCCACGGCTCGAATCGGGACGCTCCGCGCTCCCTGCCTTGATGCGGAAATTGCGCCGGGGTATCTTAATCGCGCTGCGGCTAAGACCTGCGCTGACATATACTTTCTCCTTATCGGGCATAGGGTCGGAAGGATCGGAGAGAAGAGCCCGCGGATAGCAGTCGAGGGCAGTCTTAGCCATCGCAATCACCTCCTCGGTGCCTGCATTCTGATGCGCCACGATCAGGGAGTTGAACCCCATCTTGCGCATCAAGTGAAGCCACAGCATATAGATTTGGGTGGCTGTGCTCCCACCCCATTGACGCGCCTTGACGAGAATGATGCGGATGGGGCGGTTTTCCTCCCTCATCTTCTCAAATTCACCTATGAGCTTTCGCTGGGGAGCGTTGAGGAGAAACGGGATGTCGAGTCCCCCACCCTCCTTATGCTTGATGCGGATGCATTTGAAAGCCCAGAAGGGGAAATCGAAGCGACAGCGGAGCTCAAACCAACGCTGGCGCGCATTTTCTATCGAGCCGGGGAAGACCTCCGTAAGGCTCCGACCTCCCATGAGGGATTTTACTTCGGAGAGCTGCCTCATCTCGATGGGGAGATTGAGGGAGGAGGGAGAGAGTTCGGGGATTGAAATCGGGAAGCGTGAACCGGGACTCATGAAGCCGGAGACGGGATCGTAGGGGGTAGACATGGCACGCTCGCGGCGCTCGTCTTCACGGAGGATACGGTCTATGAGGATCTGATCTTCTATATTGGATTCTTGCATGATATACTTATTGAATGGAAAGGGCGAGATTGACGGGTGGTTCGGATGCGAGAAGGAGCAGCCGCCACCAAAAACGAGGGGGAGAGAGGATGAGACTTGCTATCCGTGGATCGGAACGACGAATGGGACTCCAGTGAATGCAATCGTTGCTGCCGCAGAGGATGGCAATCGCAGGCTTGTCTGGGAGACCATGTACCTGAAGAGAACGGATGGCGCGAGGGGTGGCGTTGCGACGGCTGCGACCGTCGGAAGTCAGGGCCATGGGGCGCGTCAGCAGGATATAAGGGAGATTTTCAGTCTCGGCAATGCTGATAATCTCATCTTTGTCAAATCCCGGGGGCCATGAAGCGTCTGCTCCGGAAGCGGCACTGCGATAGCAATATGGCAAAGCGGCAGGGAGATAACCTTCGTAATGGTCGCCGATAGGGGTTTTGACCCAGTCGGCAATCCAGTGCATGGGGTCGGTGTCGGCGTCAACCTCGTCGCCGAGAGCGAGCAATGACTCGCGGGGGAAAGGGGCGACATATCCGAGGAGGGAGGCGTAGGAGGAATAATCGGGAGCCGGGGCTGACTTTGAAGAGAGGCGATAGCCGGTAGACTCATTGCCAACCATCTCATAGTATTTCTCCGGGGCTGCCACGGAAGCCTTGACAGAGGAAGAAGAGAGAAAAGAGAAGCGGATCCCCATGGATGTGCCTCCTACGGCTGACTTTACGCTTCCGAGACTCCCTCTCATCTCCTTGGGGTCGGGGATATAGAGGGGGTAGCTGATGAAGGTGCGCAGGGTGTGGCCTTCAGGGAGATCGTCAGAGGGGGTGACTTTCAGCATATGGGGACGCACCGGGAAGCGGATGGCGAGATTGAGGGCATCATCGGTGGCAGCAAAAGCGGTGATCTCAGGATGAGGGGGAAAATCAGCGGGGAGAGCCACAGCCTGTGGGGATGGGAAGGAGAGGGAGCCATCGGGGAGCATAGACATGGAATAGAAACGGAACGGAAGAATGAAGAGTCCTTGGCGGCGCAGGTCGGTGGAGAGGTCGAGGAGTGTTTCGGCCGCTTT
>CAYNPB010000119.1:0-5528 GCA_964399005.1 uncultured Sangeribacter sp. | reverse complement strand
GTGAAATCGTTGGCTTCGGGGTTCTTTTGTATTAGGGGGAGGAGCATTATTAATTGAGAATTGAGAATTGAGAATTTTCTTTTTTGGGGGTATCACGCAGAGGGCGCAGGGGAGCGGAGGGCGCAGAGGGAATCTTTTTGAGGGCTTTGCGACGCTTAAAGACGCACGCGGAGCGTGCTTACTACTCAATCTGCTTTGGAGATATCAGAATTTTGAATTTTGCATTATGCATTATGAATTATGCATTATGAATTGGGTTGGGGTTAGCGGTAGAGGAGGCGGCGGGCGGAGGAGGGGGATAGGAAGAATTCGGGGGCTCCGGAGTAGATGGCTGTGGAGACGGCGTTGATCTTGGTGGCGGAGGGGCACTGGCGGCGTATTTCCTTGTATTTCTCGAAGAGAGCCATATACATGCGGCGACGCTCGGGGTGCATTCCGGAAATGGATGCGGGATTCTTCTCTATCTTCGACATTATATCCCGGGCACGGTAGGGATCAACCCAAAAACGGGATGAGGGAGTCTTCAGAGCCTTTGTCAACACTTCATCACTGACTGAATATATGCCTTGACTAAGAAACGCAGCCTTAAGTTCGGCTTTTCTATCGCTGCTGAAGTCACTTACACTTCCTTTTCTTTTCATATGATTTGCTTATGTTTTATTTGTTTGATGCAAAATTACTACATAGCATTGCATATGTCAAGTTATAATTGTTAAAATATGTAAACCATACTGCCTGATTCGGGCAGTGGCAGAAACATAAAAAAATTTGGGTATATGCCAAATTTTTACTTACTTTGCAGATTGGATAATTATTATGCAGTATGGATAATTATATAGTGAGCGCACGCAAGTACAGACCGGCGACGTTTCGCAGTGTGGTGGGTCAGAAAGCCTTGACCTCCACGCTCAAGAACGCCATCGCGTCAGACCGACTCGCGCAGGCCTATCTATTTTGCGGGCCTCGAGGAGTCGGCAAGACATCGTGTGCAAGAATTTTTGCAAAGACCATAAACTGTCTTAATCCGACAGCCGACGGTGAGGCCTGCTGCGAATGCGAGAACTGCAAGGCCATAGAGCGCGGCACCTCCATGAATGTAGTGGAACTTGACGCCGCCTCCAACAACAGCGTCGACGATATCCGCGACATCACCGACCAGGTGCAGACCCCACCACAGGGAGGAAAATACAGGGTATTTATCATCGACGAGGTGCATATGCTCTCGTCGGCAGCCTTCAACGCCTTCCTGAAGACGCTGGAAGAGCCTCCTAAATATGTGATATTCATACTTGCCACCACGGAGAAGCACAAAGTGCTTCCCACGATCCTGAGCCGATGCCAGACATATGACTTCCGCCGCATCACGATCGAGGACATGGTGGAACAAATGCAATATATCGGACAGCAGGAGGGGATAAAGACGGATCCTCACGGACTTGAAGTGATAGCGCGCAAGGCCGACGGCGCGATGCGCGACGCCCTTTCGATCTTCGACCAAGTGGCGGCTTCTTCAAGAGGGAACATCACATATGAGAGCGCAATCGAGAATCTGAATGTGCTTGACTATGACTACTATTTCCGGCTTATCGACATGTTTCGCGCCGGCGACATCTCGGGGGCACTCCTACTCTACCGCGATGTAAGGGCAAAGGGATTTGACTCTCTCTTTTTCCTGAACGGGCTTGCAGACCATGTGCGCAACCTCATGGTAGCCGCCGATCCACGGACAACGGAGCTCTTGGAGACCTCCAAGGATGTAGCGGAGCGCTACACGCAGCAGGCCAAGAGCCTGCCGCTTCAATGGTATTATGCCGCCATGAAGGTGCTCAATGACGGGGATGTGCAATATCGGACCGCCACCAACAAGCAGTTTCTCGTAGAGCTCGTGCTGATACGGCTTTCGCAACTTCTAAAACCTGCCACGCCCCCTTTTGATTTAGTGGACTGTGACATACCGCTTGGCGACATCGTGTCGCAGTCCACTATGAGAGTGCAAGAAGCTCACAAAGAAGCCCCCATACCTCCTAAAGAGGCCCCACAGCCCCATAAAGTGGAAGTTCAGAATTCTCGGGGAGTTGAGGCTGCACGGGGAAACGTGGAGCCGGCAGATGTCGTGGTGGAGAGTCGAGGTGAAGGTCGGGTGCGGAAGCGGGCTTCGGCCGGAGGTTTCCGGATCAATGACAACAGCGTGCAGGAGAAGGTGGCGCAATATGCCGAGCTCCGGAAGGAACATCGCGAAAGGGTCAACCTTGAAGGATTCACACAGGCCTGGATGGCCTATCAGCAGGCCAACAGGCAGCAGCATATCCTGACGAGCGCGATGCGCAACAGCAACCCGAGCCAGACGGGGGATGAGGAATTTCTCGCGATGGTAGGGCATCCGGCGGAGGTGCAGGCCTTTGAGCTGGCTATGCCTCAGCTGATGGAATTTTTGAGACGCGAACTTAGGAATGACTTCATCACCCTACGCATCGAGATAGACCCGACAAGATCGGTCAGCAAGCAACTTCCGCCTCAGGAATTCCTGAAGGAATGCGTGGAGAAGAATCCGGCACTCGGGGAATTGCTGCGGAAGATCGAGGGGGAGCTTAGTTAGGTGTTAGGTGTCAGGTGTCAGGGATCAGGGGGAGGATTATTTTAAAAAATTAAATACTTATAATATATGGTACAAATTTCCAACAGAATCAAGGCTATGGCGCAGAGCGCCACTATGGCGATGACGCAGAAAAGCTCTGAGCTTCGCGCTCAGGGCGTAGATGTGATAACAATGAGTGTCGGTGAACCGGATTTCAATACTCCCGACTTCGTGAAAGAAGCTGCCAAGAAGGCTATCGACGAGAACTATTCAAAATATAGCCCGGCTCCCGGCTATCTCTCTACCCGCGAAGCAATCTGCCGCAAACTGGAGAAGGAAAACGGGCTGAAATATACTCCGGCTCAGATCGTAGTGGGCAACGGCGCAAAGCAAGAGCTTTGCAACAGCGTGTTGGCACTCGTGAATCCGGGCGACGAGGTGATAATCCCGATGCCGGCATGGGTGAGCTATGTGGAGATGGTGCGTTTGGCCGAAGGAAAGGTAGTGGAAATATGGGCAGGCGTAGAGCAGGACTTCAAGATCACACCCGAGCAACTTGAGGCAGCCATCACACCGAAAAGCCGCCTAATCATCCTCAACAATCCTTCCAACCCGACAGGAAGCGTATATTCAGAAGAGGAACTGAAGGGATTGGCAGCAGTATTGGCAAAGCATCCTGAAATAGCGATTCTTGCCGACGATATATATGAGCATATCAATTTCCTTCCGGGACGCGTTCATAGCATCGCAGAGTGTCCGGAAGTGTTCGACCGCACTATAGTGATCAACGGCGTTTCGAAGGCTTATGCCATGACAGGATGGCGCATAGGATACCTGGCAGCTCCGATAGAAGTGGCCAAGGCAGTGTCGAAGCTTCAGGGTCAGTACACTTCAGGACCATCCTCAATAGCACAGAAGGCAGCTGAGGCAGCCCTGGACGGCCCGCAGGAATTCCGCTACGAGATGCGCGAGGCATTCGAGCGCAGACGCGACCTCATCGTGGAATTGGCCAAGGAGATACCGGGCTGGATAGTAAACCGCCCTGAAGGAGCATTCTATCTCTTCCCGGAAGTAAGCGCATACGTAGGGACCACTACTCCGAGCGGCAAGAAAATCGAGAACAGCGGCGACTACACGATGTATCTGCTTGAGGAAGCACACGTGGCATGTGTGGATGGGGCAGCGTTTGGAGCCCCGGGCTATATGCGACTCAGCTATGCCACTTCCGACGACAAGATCCGCGAGGCAATGCGGAGGATTAAGGAAGCAAGCTCTAAGTTAATGCATAATTCATAATTTTTAATGCATAATTCATAATTCATAATGCATAATTAGGGCTATTTGAAGAATTTTCAGAAAATAAATAATATAATTATGCATTATGAATTATGCATTATGAATTAAAGTGAAAGTATGAAGTGGATTCAGGAGATTTCTGAGAAGATAAAGGCGTGGGGGGCTAAGAAAGAGAATGCCAATCCGTTTATTCTCGGGTCGGCATGCGTAGTGGGTATCCTCGCAGGGTTTGGTGCGTTTCTGCTGAAACGTGCCATCCACTATGTGTCGGTATTCGCCCACTGGGTGATGCGCCAAGCGCCTTTGGAGTGGGAACATGCCGAATGGTGGCTTCTCGTGTTTCCTCTTGTCGGAATCCTCTTGGCCGTGGCATGGCAGAAATGGATAGCGAAAGCCAATATGGTGCACAGCACCGACCGCATCAAGGAGTATCTGGCTTCAAAAAACTATGACATCCCGGCCCGACTCTCCTTCGACCCCATAGCGGCATGCGGAATTACGCTTGGTTTTGGCGGCAGCGCCGGAGCCGAGGGACCAATCGCCTACTCAGGAGCAGCCATCGGCAATAAGCTTGGGCGCGTCTTCGGGCTCGACCAGAATATGCTGAGGGTAATGATAGGAATCGGGGCAGGCGCCGGCATTGCGGGAATCTTCAAGTCGCCCATAGCAGGGGTGCTCTATACGCTTGAAGTGCTACGCATGAATATGGCGGCGATCCCGGTGACTGCACTTATCCTTGCCAGCGTGTGCGCGTCGGTGAGTTGCTATGCATTCACCGGAACGCACCTCTATCTCCCATACAATTTAGGAGAGACGGAATCGTTAGGTATGCATTGGGTGATATTGTTGGGACTCTTCTGCGGAGCCTACAGTCTTATCTACAACTGGATAACCGTAATGATGCAACGCTTCTTCAACAGCAGGAAGCATCAGTGGGTGTCGTGGGTAAGCGGTGGCTTGATAGCCGGCATCATACTTCTGATGTTTCCCTCGATGTATGGAGAGGGATATCCGGAAATGACCAAGCTGATCAATGGCATCCACCACGACATATTGGCAGGAGGGCCACTGGATGTCAGTGTCTCCGAAACAACAAAGTTTATCGCCGTCCTGACACTCCTACTGATATTGAAAGCATTGGCAACAGTCTGCAGCAACAGTGCAGGTGGAGTAGCCGGCTCGTTTGCCCCTACCCTCTTTGCCGGAGCAGTGGCAGGCACATTGTTTGCATTTCTGATCAAGCATCTGTTTGGGATTGACCTTCCGGCGCCATTATGCTCCATGATAGCAATGGGGGGAGCGTTTGCCGGGATAGTGAAGGCACCGGTGATGTCGATCTTCCTGATATCGGAAATGACGGGAGCCACGGAATATATATTGCCTATCTGCATCTGCGCGATCGTGTCGTTTGCGTTGGTGAAGGTTGCAACCCCCAACCGGAAAGCCCCCGAGCCAAAAGCCCCCATACCCTCTAAAGGGGGAGTTCAGAGTCTGAAAGCTGACACCTGATACCTGAAACCTGAAACCCGAAACCCGAAACCTGACAGCTGATAAAAGAAAAAGGCCCGGGCGTCATCACGACGTCCGGGGCCTTCCGTCTTTACGTACCCGACGCAAAGACTGCGATAGAAATAACTAATGTATATAACCCAAAATT
>CAYNPB010000118.1:0-8838 GCA_964399005.1 uncultured Sangeribacter sp. | reverse complement strand
ATTATTGAAACACACTGAAATATGCCTGCAACAATTCTGTAATAAAATTGTTCATCACTAAAAATTTTTCCAATATCCTGGTAGGGACGCACGGCTCGTGCGTCCGCCATACTCCCACTGACATTCAATAAAATAGCACTCAACGCATATGCTCCCTCCCCCTCCCCCTCTTCCCTTCATAAAACCATAAAAATCTCCAGACCTAAACTCCTCCATATTTCTATTGCATCATCCCCATTAAAAAATATTCTTCAAAATCAGTGCATAATTGTTAAAAACATTACCTAAATGTTACGATAAATCATTTTTTAAAAAGAATTTATTAATTTTGCCGAAGAAATGTTTACGAAACGTAAGCTAAAACCTAACTTTCTACGAATTGATGAATAGATTCTGCCAAATATCGTTGGTCCTCATACTAATCCTTTCTTTTGTTCCCAACTCCAATGCGAACGAAGAATTGCCACCGGTGCAGAGAATGTCTCATCTTCTGGCGGAGCTCAAGAAAAATCCCAACGACATTCAGGCGTTGATTGACGCCTCTCTAACATATTTCGACCTTTGTGACTATGAGGGAGCAAAGCAAATGGCTTCTCGTCTCGAAGCGGCTGCCCGTCATGACAGCGACAGTGTCCGCGCTCTCTTCTATAGCAGTCTCCTTTCAGGAAGGGCAGACCTTACTACCGGCCATGCTAAAGCCGGAATCGACAAAGCCCTGCAAGCTCTGGATATTGCTTCCCGCCACAACATGCCCTATGAGAAAGCTCAGGCTTCAGAACTTTTAGGATTTGGCTATGTCAATTATGACCTTGATCTGACCACGGGGCTCACTTATTATAAGGATGCCCTTAGCTATGCAAAAGTATCCGGTCGCCCGCAACTTGCCATTTCAATTTTGAACAATATATCCGACGCATATAGATGTAAGCAAGACTTCTCCGGAATAAAATTTGCTGAAGAAGCCTTGGCTCAATCACGCGAGATTGACTATAAATATGGCATTCTAACATCCTTGCTCAATGTGGCGCATTTCAAGTTGGAGCCTATGCGCAATGCCCATGAATGTTCAAAGATGATCGACGAGATAGTATCCCTTCAAAATAAATATGGTTATGTGCCTCATGGGGAAATTGAGTTCCTCAATGGTCATATGGCCCTGACCGAAGGAAATAATCAATTGGCAGCCTCTATTTTTGGCGATGCACTTGAAAATAGCGCTCCTGTCATGCCTACATTTCTCCGCCTTAAGATTCTAATGTATTATTCCTGGGCATTGATGCGTATGAACGACTATGAAAAGGCAAATGAAGTGAGCAAAGAAGCCCTTGATATCTCTATTGCTTCCGGATTCAATCTTTTTGTACCCAGTCTGAAATCCTCAATTGCTTATTGCAATGAGCATCTTGGCAACTTTAAAGAGGCTTACCACTATATGAAGTCATACCAATGGCAGATGGATAGCCTGTGGATTCTGAAGCAGCAGGAAGCCTTCAATCGCGTCCGGGTAGAAAATCTGGTTCAGCTCAATGAAAGTAAGATCTCGCGCCAGCAGTCACAGATCAATACTCGTGGCAACTACATAATTGTTTTAGCTATTATTGGTGGCATACTGATTTCTTTATTAGGACTCTTGTTTTATTTCTACCGACGCAAGGGGCAGCTCGTACGTGCTGTCGTGGAGCGTGAAAAAGAATCTGCCGTACGTGAAAAATTATTGAAGCAGTCGCTCGAGCAGGTCAAAGCCGAACTCATTGAGACTAATATTGCCTCTGACTCTCCATCCCAGGCTTATTCTCAACTCACGGAGGAGCGTATGAGCGAACTGATGGTAAGGTTTAATAATCTTATGTCTGAAAAGAAAATCTACACTGATGCCAACATCTCTATCAAGAGTATGGCTGAAGCCCTCGGCACTAACCGCACCTATCTTTCTCAGGCAATAAATCATGTTTTCAATAAATCCTTTCCGCAGGTGCTCTCTGAATATCGTGTCAGGGCTGCTATTGAGATGATGAACGACCCTTCTTGCTCTCTACCCCTTAAAGCCATAGCCGCAGAGGTCGGTTTTTCATCCCCCTCGGTCTTCTTCACTACCTTCCGCAACATAATGGGTATGACACCCACTGCCTACCGCAATAGCGTCTCAAAATAGCCCCACAATTCTCACTGCCTCCTAAATTACGGGTTATGATTCGTACATTTTTACGAATCACAAGTATTTTTGCATATCGCTTTAAGTTATTAATTATAAATATTATACGCTTATATTAATCCTATATTTCGTACATTTGACGTTATCTGAAAACTTAATTTATGACATTTGACTTTCATTTTGTAATTTTACGTCCGATAATTATTTTAGAACGACAAACAACAATCAGACTTTACAATGAAATCAATCAAACTTCTCTTGGCTTTGCCTGTCATCATGGCAGCTTGTGCAGGTAGTCACAAAGATGCTCCAATGGTAAGTGGGCACATTGCTTCCGGCGATTCAATAATGATCACCTCATACTATGACCTCGATGGTGATGTATATCTTGAAGAGTTGTACACTGACTCCTTGGGAAACTTCTCTCTCAATCCCGAAGTTCCTAATGGAACAGACCTCACTCTTTATATCAACGGCACCTCATATGGTGTGCGTGTAGAGAAGGGCTCTTCAGTCCGCATGGAAATCGACTCCCTCGGTGTCGCTACTTTCGAAGGTGATAATGTGGCAGCCAGCCGCTGGCTTACTGAATGTTTCAAAGGGTATGACTCGCGTCGTTACAAACATATCATAGATCGTGATGGTGACTATGTCCCCCAAAAGTATATGGACATGATTGAGTCTGCACGTAAGTCTACTGAAGCACTTCTCCCCGAAGTGCCCAACGACAGCCTCCGCTCTTACTATCAGCGTCTCGGCAAGCAATTCTACGACCGTACAAAGGCAAATATCCTTGTTTACGACTATGTGTATAATAAAAAGGATGCCGGCGGCGAATATCCCACTGCCGAAGTGGAAGCTCTTAATGCCTTCGATGTTAACTCCGACGAAGTGCGCCGTAGCGGTGCTCTGTTTGAATGGATTCAGAAAATTCAGACTCCACATTTCGACAGCTTTGTAGAGACTGTCACTGCTATGTGCGACACTATTGACGCTAAAATCACAAATCCGGCCAACAAGCGCATGCTCATCAACAATCTTGCTGACATGCTCATTACCTACAATACTCCCCTCGATGATGTTCGCAAGTTCATGACTTCTATGGATGGTCGTATCTCTCCCCATCAGGTAGAAGTAATGCAGGAAAAAATTAAGGAAATAGAAAGCCGCACGAAAGAGGGCGACAAAATCCCGACCGACCCTATGCTCGTAATGCCTGACGGAACAAAGAAGACTCTCTCCGAAGCCTGCGAAGGAAAAGTTGCCTATATTGATATGTGGGCTACATGGTGTGGTCCCTGCTGCGCTCAGATTCCTTATATGGAGAAAATGGCTGAGCACTATAAGAACAACGACAAGGTGATCTGCATCTCTATCTCTTGCGACGAAGACCTCGATGCTTGGCATCGTAAACTCGATCAGGACAAACCCGAGTGGCCGCAGTATGTATTCTCAGGCGAGAGCGGACAGAATTTCATGAACAAAATGGGCGTGACTGGAATTCCACGCTTCATCATCCTCAACCCCGACATGACTATCGCTCGTCTCGATGCTCCTCGCCCTCAGAATGCCGAGAAGGTGCAGGAAATCATCGATGAGCTTATCTCAAAATAATGATTTGACTATATAACTTACATGATGAAGATTATAAAATCAACATTACTTTTTGCCATAGCCTCCATAGCGACTGCCCCTGTCGCTATGGTGGCTCAAAGCAATATTGACCCCACATCCACTATTGCTAAGGTGGCGGAGAAGAATATCATAGGCACAGTGCGAGATCAGGACAGAGAGCCCCTTGTTGGGGCTACCGTTATGATTGAAGGCACCACACAAGGTGTCATGACCGATCTCGACGGTAATTTCTCTATTCTCTCCAATAAGAAAAATCCGGTGCTTCTAATCACTTATGTCGGAATGAAGCCGGTCAAGATAGAGGTGCAGAAAGACTATCATCTGCTTGATATTACTATGACTCCTCAGACCAACCTGATGGAGGAGGTCGTCGTGACCGGTTATCAGAATATCAAGCGTGAATCTGCTACCGGTTCCTACCAGACCATCACATCCGATGATATCAACAAGCGTTTCACAGGCAACCTCGTCTCAAACCTCGAAGGTAAGGTCCCGGGTCTCGTAGGCGCTGAAAAAGGTGAGAATGAAATAGTAATACGTGGTCTCGGTTCATTCTCGGCTCAAAACTCTCCGCTTATCGTTGTGGATGGCCTTCCCATTGAAGGTGGACTCGAAACTGTAAATCCCTACGATGTCGAGAATATCACAGTTCTCAAGGATGCTGCCGCTTCGGCCATTTATGGTGCGCGTGCATCTGCCGGCGTGATCGTAATCACAACCAAGACTGCGAAGAAAGAGCGACTAACGGTCGACTTCAATGCCGATATTACTGTCAGCGAGAAAGTAAACTACAACGATCTGTTCTATGCCAATGGTGCCCAGGCCGTTCAACTCGAGCTTTACAACTTCAACGGTATGCTCAATGAGTCAACCGATGCCTACCTCAATTCCGCCCTCTCTCGCTACACTACGGGAAAGATGAGCATGCTCTCTCCTGTAATGCGGGTGCTTCTGGGCAACCATCTCGGTGAGGTATCCGATGCCGACATGAACCGTCAGCTCGACTACTGGCGTGGCAACAACTATATGGATGAGTTCCAAAGGATTCATGACCGCAACCAAGTGAATCAGAACTACAACCTCGCTCTCCGTATGCAAGGCAAGGTGATCAATTCAAGCATCATGTTCAACTATGCGCGCGACAATATGGGGGTGCGGAAGGAGCATGCTGATGCAATCACCCTCAAATACCGTGGCGACATCAAGGCTGCTAAGTGGCTTGATATTTCTTTGGGTCTAAATGTCATCTCAAATCGTCGGAAGACTCACGCTGAGTCTACATATCTCAGTCGTACTGCTTTCCTTCCCTATATGTCATCTTATGATATCGACGGCAATCTTTCCGGTATGGAATCAGGCATTTATCCCGGCGACGATGTCTTCAAAGATAGCGGCAACGAGCTGAAAGACCCTAAATTCTATCTCCAGGATGAGATGAACTATAACTTTGCCCGCTATCGCAACACCAATATCCGCTCCTATGTGCATGCTCTCTTCAAGATCTTGCCCGGTTGGACTGCGCAGGCTCAGTTCCAATACGAAGACATCCAGAATAAGACCGAGACAGTATGGGATGCTAATTCTTATAGAATGCGCACGCTCTACAACCTCGCCACTACTGTTGAGACAAAACATATCGGATGGGAACCAAATCCGGACTTTGACTGGACAAGTATGGACGATATAATGGCTGATTTCGAAAATCCTGAGATCGGACCCGAACACATCGGCGAAAGAAAAGTTTTCGGCAAGGCTGCCACTCACCATGTGCCCGATGGAGGCGTGAAGCAATCTGCTTCTAATCAGGCTGCATACTATACGTTCAGAGGTCAGACCCGCTACAACCGTGACTTCGGTCCTCATCAGATCGACGTGCTCGGCGGTATGGAATATCGCGAGAACCATACTTCCGGAGATAGCTATCTCGTCTACGGCTACAATCCCGAGACGCTCAACAATGCCACTGTAGGTGCCGACTGGAACTATATCGCTACTCCCTATACCGGTGTGCTCGGTGCTGACTACGCCGGATATGAGAGCGTGTTCCTCTTCCGTCCATCTTCCAAGTTCAATGATACTCTCCATCGTTTCTACTCTATTTATTTCACCGGCAACTATATCTTCGACCATCGCTATTCCGTATCCGGTAGTTATCGTGTAGACAAGTGCGACCTCTTCGGTGCCGATCCAAAATTCCGTGGTCGGCCCCTTTGGTCGGTCGGTGCATCCTGGAATGCCCACAATGAGTCATTCATGCGCCCGTATACTTGGATCGACGTCCTCAAGCTCCGTGCAAGCTACGGCTTGACCGGCAACATTGACTCTTCGATTTCATCATATCTTGTGGCTCTCATTACCACTCAGTATGTCAATAATCTCCCGATGGGTACCATCCAGACTCCTCCGAATGATCAGCTTCGTTGGGAAAAGACTGCCACATGGAATGTCGGCGTTGACTTCGCTTTCTGGGATTTCCGACTGAACGGTTCGCTCGACTATTATCACAAGTCAGGCTCCGATCTCTTGACTGATGTCGACCTTGATATGACCACCGGTTATGAAACCCTTAAGATCAATGCCGGCAATATGGTCAATAATGGTGTCGAACTTCAGCTCAACGGTCGCATTCTCGAGGCCACTCGTCGTCAGGATCTCGGCATTAATCTCGGTTTTAACTTTGCCTACAACAAAAACAAAGTGACCAAAATCCACCATTTCCCATCTTCAGGCTCATCCAATCTTGGCTTCAGCCTGCATGAAGGCTATCCGCTCAACTCTCTCTTCTCCATCCGCGATCGTGGCATGGTTGAGAAAGGTGGTGGCTACTACACAAGCTGGGAAGACAAGGACGGTAATATGCACGTTGGAAATGTTGCTTCAGAGCTTAATATTGAAGACTGCGTATATTCAGGCTCAACAACCCCAAAATTCAGTGGTGCCATAACTCCTCAGATCACTTGGAATGGCTTCACTCTTGAAGCGATGTTTGCTTATTATGGTGGCCACTATATGCGCACCGGCTATGAACGCTGGGATAATACTCTCGGCTCTGAAAGTGGCTATG
This sequence comes from uncultured Sangeribacter sp., assembly GCA_964399005.1. Classification (GTDB taxonomy): domain Bacteria; phylum Bacteroidota; class Bacteroidia; order Bacteroidales; family Muribaculaceae; genus Lepagella. The sequence goes on along the minus strand of CAYNPB010000118.1, from coordinate 1,987 downwards.
TTTCCTTCTTGGGTATGGGCTCCATCAACTCCGAGCTGCTCAAATACTGGGAGGGTGATAAGACTTATCCGGGCAATGGCTACAAGTATACCGACTACGCTACTGTCAATTATACAAATTACTTCGAGTCAAACGTCGTCCACGCCGACTATATGAAGCTCCGTAATATCGTGCTCACATATGCTTTCCCTTCTTCCATATGCCGTAAGATAGGAATGGATAATCTGCGTCTCCGTTTCCAGATGAACAATGTCTGCACTTGGGCTCGCAATTCTCTCGGCATCGACCCCGAAGCTATCAACATGGTGAGCGGTGCTCGTTATGAGCGTATGCCACGCAGCTACACCATGAGCCTTTATTTCAACCTCTAACACAAGTCAAACCAATTAATAAGTAACCAATGATGAAAAAATATGCATTTCTGGTCCTCATGTTGGTAATGCTTGTAGGCGCAACATCCTGCGACAAACAACTCGAGATTGTTCCCAAAGGCCAGTCTACACTCTCCAATCTTGACGACCTTGAGACTTTGCTCAACCAGCAGTTCCGATTATACCCGAAGCCCGAGCAACTCAACGTCCTTGCCGGCGTTCAGCTTAAGTCTTACCCCAATATCGCCCAGCAACTCGCTCAGACCAATACTTTCAACTATGCCCTTCTCTCCGGCGACGAAAGTGTCGACCGCGCTAATATCACCGACGGTAGTGACTGCGAAAGCCTGTATGAGAGCATCTACAAGATCATGCGCAACTTTAATGTGGTCATTGCTAAAGCCCCGGATGCTTCCGGTGATGAAGCCACACGTCAGCGTCTGATTGCTGAGGCTAAGATCTTGCGTGCCTGGTATCACTTCCTCGCCGTTAATATCTTTGCGGAGCAATACGATCCGGCAACAGCAGCATCAAAAGGGGGTATAGCTTATGTTGACAACATCAACAATTCCGAGCAAAAAATGAAGATCTCCCTCGCGGAAGTCTACGACAAGATTCTTGCCGATTGCAGCGACGATGTGATCGCTGCCCTCAAGCCCGGCACTGTCAAGACTGCCTATCGCTTCGGAAGCGACTTCGGATATGGGGTCCGCGCAAGAGTCCTTTTTCAGATGAAACGCTACGATGAAGCGCTCGTGTATGCCAACAAGGCCCTTGCCATCAATGATCAGATTGAAGATCGTTCAAGCACTTTGACAGCCGGAAAATGGGTCGCTGCATATGATGCCGACCACAACTATCTTCTGATCAATAGCGACGCTTCCAATCTTGGCGATATGTATTCTGTCGCAATCACTCCCGAAGTGGTCAATATGTTTGAATCAGGCGACTTCGTTAAGGACTGTATTGCCGACCCGATGGAAGGATGGTCTGACATCTACAACGACTATCTGTTCCCGGATGCCCTCATGTTTGTAGGAGCTGACCTTCGTTTCAACACATGGGGTCTGCGAGCTGAATCAATGTATTATCTTGCCGCCGAATGTCTTATCCGTGCCGGTCAGATTCAGGAAGGTATGTCAAAGCTGGATGCCGTGCGTCTCAAACGCATTTATTCCCCCGAGCTTTATTCTCTCCGCACAGACCTCTCCGAGGCCGAGGCAATGGAAATTTACCAGCGTTGTCGCACCGTGGAATTTATCAATACCTTCGAGCCTTTCTTTGATCGCAAACGCTGGAATACTGAGGACAAATACAAAAAGACTATTGTCCACGACCTTCAGGAAAATGGTCAGTTCTCCATCGCTCCAGATTCCAAACTATGGGTCTTCCCGTTCCCGACCAAAGCCACTAAGTTAAATGACTCTTTGACCAACAACTACTAATAAGAGAGATTGATTGAATATAAGAGAGATTGATTGAATTATGATTCCGGCCTGCGTGGGAACGCAGGCCGGATTTTTTATTCACTCCTATTTAATTACATGGAGAGTCCCAAGCAAGAATACAAGCATCCCCGGAGGCATCCCCTCGGGAAATGCCGACCGCAACATGGC
>CAYNPB010000117.1:0-8880 GCA_964399005.1 uncultured Sangeribacter sp. | reverse complement strand
TTACTGCTTTTTTTTCATTCAACCAAATTTTTCAACTCTTTTTTTTCAAAAAAAAAATCACTATCTTTGCATTTGATTTAGTAATAAATCTTCCTGAAATATTCATCACATTAGAATACAGCAAATTGAATAAAGTCTATAATTCATCTCATAAGTTCATAAACACGTGGAGGACGCTTGCAATAGCCGCCCTACTGGTAATTTTTGCCTCTTGCAGCACCGGAATTGAGAGCACAAAGAAGATAAAGATGAACAAAGAGGATGTGAAATTGATGACAAAAAGTCCAGAACAAGAATATGCGGAAAGTGTTCAGGGCACTCCCCTCTCATCTTGGGAAAAAGGAAAGAAATTTCTTGCCATGTCTGACAGGACCCTCTTCATTTTTGAACCAAATGAACTGATGTCGGAGCCAGATCCTCAATCTCTGGCTGGAAAAGTTCTCACTTTTGAAGGATTGGATAGTTTCAGCACTCCAGACTTAAAGGAAGAATGTGTGATTTTGTTTTCGGATGGAAGCAACATATTGCGCTACCGCACCCGCCATACCACAGAGGAAGCCCTGAAAGAAATCGACAGCAGCAAACTCCCTTTGCTCTCAGATTTGGAACTCGCTGAAAGCTGGAAAAAGAAACTTACCGGATCGACTCTGTGGACAAAGAGTAATCTTTGGTATGACAACAACGGCTATAGAGTGCCCGGATTAAAATTTGCGAAAGTGACGGTTGCAGACGTATTGCCAACTTCCGGAGACTTCCCAATTAAGATAAAAATCAACGGGCCCTCCGGAGAAGAGGCTTACATGCAAATGAATTACACATCAGACACCAACGACAGTCGAAACTTCGCAGCCCTCTTCTATTTGTCAGACCCCAAGAAGAGGTATCCTCAGATAAGTGAAGATAATTGGCCACTTATCCAGCAAGGAAAAGTAGGACTTGGAATGACAAAAGAGGAATGTAAGCTATCGATAGGGAACCCTGATGAACTTAGATCCGGACACAATCGATCTCAGACCATGGACATCTGGCAATACTCTGATGGAACATACCTTTTCTTCTCAGATGGACTTCTAAATGAATTTAGACAATGAAGTTGTTTAAACTTATTTACGAATTCAAAAATCTAAATAAAACTAAAATATGATTCTTTTTATTAATCTTCCGCCATCTTTTCGGCATCTTTTTCCTCCCTCATCCGTCATGATGCCCGCATCATTCCTACTTCGAGAGAAAAAACCTGCTCGAAAATATGACGAAATATTAATAAAAAAATAAGCTTAAATAACTTCAATGACAATCGAATATAATAAAGATCTCACCGACCTTACGACTTTCAAGGTGCCGGCTAAAGCTGCCATCTTTGCTGAATATGAAGAAGAAAAAGACCTGTTGAGATTGAGCAGAACCCCGGAATTCACCGATAATGAGTTTCTGCATATAGGCAGCGGTTCCAATCTTCTATTTCTCAACACATTCAAAGGGATCGTGCTGCATTCCAGAATCAAAGGTATCATACAATATAAAAAAGATGATGACACTGTTTTTGTGATTGCAGGTGCCGGAGAGAGATGGACTGATTTAGTGGATTATTGTCTCTCGAATGGAATTGCAGGTCTGGAGAATATGGCAGGAATCCCGGGAGAAGTAGGAGCCTCTGCAGTTCAGAATGTAGGTGCCTATGGAGCGGAAGCCGGAGATTTCATACATTCCGTGGAATGTTTCGACACCCTGACAAGAAAAAAGGTAGTCCTAAAAAATGAAGATTGCGAATTTGGCTATCGCAATTCCGTATTCAAAAACAAAGCAAAGGGGAAGCTGATCGTAATGAAAGTCAGTTATAAGCTCCGCTTGGGTACAGATGCAAGAAACCTTGAATATGCACCCTTGCAGAAATATGCCCAAGCTCTTGGTAGAACACCATCCATACGTGAAGTAGCAGAAGAAGTGATTCGTCTTCGCGACAGTAAGCTTCCAAATCCTGCACTAATAGGAAGTGCTGGCTCATTTTTTAAGAATCCTGAGATCAACAGCTATTACTTTCAGGAAGAAATAAAGCCTCGAGGGATGGAAATACCTACTTATCCATCGAGTGAGGAGGGGAAAGTGAAACTCTCCGGAGCATGGCTAATCGACAATGCCGGGCTCAAAGGTTTCAAGATAGGAGGAGCTGAGGTATGGCCAAAGCAGCCTCTCGTGATTGCAAATACCGGTGGTGCCACTGGAAAGGAGGTTGCAGAACTTGCTTCTCATATCATCGATACCGTAAAAATAAAATATGGAATTGAGTTGCAGCCTGAGGTGAATTATATTGATACGGGAATAAAAGTTACGATATTAGGGAGTGGCACCTCGAAAGGAATTCCGGAAATCGGATGCACATGTGCTACTTGCAGATCGACAGATCCTAAAGACAAACGTCTGCGAGCCTCAGTATTGGTGGAGACTCAAGGAATGAAGATTCTCATCGATGCTTCGCCCGACCTGCGCCAGCAAGCACTTCGACTTGGATTAAGCCGACTTGATGCAGTTCTTCTTACACACCAGCACTATGATCATGTAGGAGGCATCGACGATGTGCGTCCATTTTGTTTTGACCAGGACTTACCGGTCTATACTAATTCTCAGACGGCCAAGGACCTACGCACAAGAGTAGACTACTGCTTCAGGGAGCATCCATATCCCGGGATTCCGAAATTGGATCTTCATGAAGTGGAATGCCGCCCTTTCTTGATTAAGGGATTGAAAATCATTCCTATCGAAGTGATGCACGGCAAATTGCCAATATATGGATATAGAATAGGTGATTTCGCATATGTCACTGATGCTAAGACGATAAACGATGCAGAAAAAGAAAAACTGAAAAATCTCGAGGTGCTTATACTCAACTGTCTGCGAGTAAAGCAGCCACATTTTGCTCATTTGATTCTTCCGGAGGCCCTTGAGTTAATAGAAGAATTGAAACCTAAGATGTGCTACCTGACACATGCATGTCATAACTTAGGGCGCCATGCGGAAATCAGCGCTCTGCTTCCCCCGGGAGTAGAGTATGCCTACGACGGTGAAGTAATATCAATCGAATAAAATCTTATACATCATGAATAACGGTAATTTTTCACTGAAGGTAAGACTCGCCATAATGAGTTTTCTGGAATTTGCAGTTTGGGGTGCCTACCTCACATCCTTAAGTAATTATCTCGTAAGAGTAGGACTTGCCAACGACATAAAATGGTTTTATGCAGTGCAGGGCATCGTATCAATTTTCATGCCTGCAATAATCGGAATCATAGCAGATCGCTGGATCCACGCCCAGAGGATGCTAAGTCTATGCCATCTTATAGCCGGCCTATTCATGGGAGCAGCCGGCGTCTACGGCATGATGGCCGGAGATAACGTTCAGTTCCATTCGTTGTTCTGGCTATATACAGTATCGGTCGCTTTCTTTATGCCGACAATCGGGCTGAGCAATTCAGTAGCATATTCAGCCCTTACAAAAGCCGGTCTTGATACGGTGAAAGCATTCCCACCAATCAGAGTGTTCGGCACCGTAGGCTTTATCTGCGCAATGCTCTTTGTCAACTTCACACAATACCAGACCAACTATTGCCAGCTGATCACATCAGCAATCCTTAGCGGTGCCCTATGCATCTATGCATTGACTCTCCCGGATTGCCCAACCAACAAGGCAGCCTCAAATTCAATAGCCGACATGCTTGGACTGAAAGCATTCTCTCTATTCAAGCAAAAGAAAATGGCAATTTTCTTCATATTTTCAATGCTACTTGGCGTGAGCCTTCAGATCACCAATGGTTATGGCAACGCCTTCATCACTTCATTCAAGGATGTAGCAGAGTTTGCCCATACCTGGGGAGCGGAGAATGCCAACGCTCTCATTTCATTGTCGCAAATGTCGGAAACACTCTGCATACTTTTGATACCATTCTTCCTCAAGCGTATAGGCATAAAAGGAATGATGCTGATGTCGATGTTTGCATGGGTAGGACGATTCGGTTTCTTCGGAATCGGCAACCCCGGAGATCTTGTATGGCTTTTCATTCTCTCAATGATCGTATATGGCATTGCGTTCGACTTCTTCAATGTGTCAGGATCTCTTTATGTAGACCAGGAGACAGATCCTTCAATAAGGAGTTCCGCTCAAGGTCTCTTCATGATCATGACAAATGGTTTGGGAGCCACTATAGGCACTCTCAGTGCAGGAGCAATACTTGAAAAGTTCGTGTTTACACAGCCGGCAGGTATGCCACAAATTGATGGATGGCACACAAGTTGGCTGATATTTGCTGCCTATGCATTCGTTGTAGGCATTCTATTCGCCATAATCTTCAAAGAGAATAGGAAAGATAAGATCTCTAAGAGTGAGGCAGCCGACAAAACCGGACTTGCAGCCGCCGGAATAGTTGATGACAAAGACCAGATGTAATCATGATTCAGTTTTATTCTCCGGATATTGAATCTACAGGAGTATTACCCGAGGCGGAATCCGGCCACTGTTGCCGAGTCTTAAGAAAGAAAGAAGGTGACATCATTTTTGTCACCGACGGCAAGGGTAAGAGATTTGAATGCGTTATACTCGATGCGCATCCCAAGCATACTGCAATTGAAATACTCACCACGGAAGAAATAAGACCGTGGTGGGGATTTCAATTGGAGCTTTGCGTAGCTCCTGCGAAAAATGCCGACCGAATGGAATGGCTTGTGGAAAAAGCCGTGGAAATAGGAGTAGACCGGATTACGCTTATGAAATGCACCCGGAGCGAACGTAAGACCCTTCGAACTGACAGGCTGGAAAAAATTGCTATCTCTGCCATGAATCAATCTTTGAAAACCAACAAACCGGAGATTTTGGAGGCGAAAAGTTTTAAGGAGATTATAGATGATGATTTTTCAGGATTCAAATGTCTCGGATATTGCGATGACAGATATCCATTGAGAGGATTCTCAAACGAATATAAAGGTGGAGACGTGCGGATTTTAATCGGTCCGGAAGGTGATTTCACGCCTGAAGAAGTGGCGTTGGCAGTAGAAAAAGGGTATATTCCTGCTACGTTCGGGGGCAGCCGCCTCCGATTGGAGACAGCTGCCCTCTATTCTGTAGTGGCCGCCCATGTCATTGGAGACCCTAAGGTTTAAGCTTGCGGTGCCGTTTGTGGCTGAGTCTGTGATTGAGAATCCTTCACTATCATAGGAGTAGGAAGACCGAATACGCTTTCGCCCGCCGGAAGCTGACGGCTCATCACGCCCTCGAGGACAGTGGCTCGGCTCGACTCATTTTCATAAACGAACAGACCAAACTTGGTGAGCATAACTGCAAGATGCTCGAACACCGCTGACTGAATTCCCTCGTAAGGAATCCACTTCGAGGTGCTTGTGAAGCAATATATCTGGAATGGTATGCCATTTGCAGTCTGCTGAAGAGTATTGACAAACAAATCGTCTTCCTGAGAAATATTCGGGTTGCTCTGAAGCCACATCTTCATATAGGCACGGAACATACCGAGGTTTGTATCTATTGTGCCGTCGGCCAGCCCTTCCGGATTCATCACGCAATATTCTTTTCCGGCTTCCTTTTGTGCCTGTTTTTTGGCAATCCAGTCTTTCATAAGAGGAATTTCCGATATCTTTGCAAGCATTTCGGGGGTTGCCGCCACAACGCTCTCGCTATCTATGAGATAGGTCCTTGATATGCGCCGGGTGTTGCTCTCCTGCATCGGACGATAAGTGGTGAAGGTGCCGCTGATAAGATTATATGGAGGGACAGAAGACACCGTCTTATCCCAATTCTGAATCTTGACTTCTGTCAGTGTGACTTCAAGCACAGTTCCATTGGCGTTAGTGCCGTCTACTGCAATCCAGTCTCCTTCATGCACAGAGTCATTTTCAGAAAGCTGAACTCCGGCCACCAAGCCAAGAATAGAATCCTTGAAGACCAACATCAATACAGATGCAAATACTCCGATACCTGCAAGAAGATTGCCCGGAGACTTATCTACTAAAATTGAGATAGCTACTATTGCAAACAAAATCCAGATTATTCCACAGACGAGCTGGACAAGACCGGTAAGAGGAAGTCGCTTAGTATTCTCACGCTCGTCAAGGCGTTTCCAAATAATCCTTACTAATATAGTTAGGCACCGGGCTACTATAAATGAAAGATAAATCCATGTCAATCTTGACAACCAGCTGCTCAATATCGAGTGCTCCTTCATTGTAAACTGAATGAAGATCAGGAAGAAAATCGCTGGGATTATCCTTGAGATACGATGGAAAAATTTAGCACTTCTAAGTTGCTCGTAAATACTGCCCTTCCATCGCTTTCCAATCTGGTCTACAATGAAAAGCACCACTATCTGGGTAACCCATCCGATTCCCCATGAAATTGCAAACACAAGAATACAATAAATCCATAATTCAAGCGTCGGATGGTGGGAAAGTCCGAATAAGTTGAAAATCCAATCTACAATGTTCATGATAAATCGGGCTACTGCATAGGTGCCTTCTTCGGTGCCGAGCATCGTGACTTTAGGGAGCTTTTCCGCCACATCAGAGGGGATCAAGCAAAGCAATTGGTGTATGTTCATAATGGAAAAGTATTAAATTAATCAATAAGTTTAAATTAATCAACTTGCACAATAAGAAAACGATATCTTATATATCAGTGAAACAAAGAAACGAATAATCGGTTCAACATATATTTTTATATTTTAACATTGCGTAAAAATACGACTTCAACTAAATCTGCACATCGTGTGCAAGTATGTGCAAAAACCAAAAAGTATGCTATCCATACCTTAAGTTTTTCAACATATTGACATTCAGTTTATTATAATAAGGTTAATTTTTTTTAACAAAAATTTTATGTAATTTTAATGACATAATTAGGTTTGCGTGAAATATTTTTGTAACTTTGAAAATCGAAAAACTCAAGACTAAGAAAAATTAACAGTATATATGGAACAGACACTTGTCATTCTGAAACCATCAGCGATAGAAAGAGGGCTTGTAGGAGAAATCCTTACTCGCATTCAGAGAAAAGGACTTATCATTACAGCAATGAAGATGATGCAGCTTGACGAAAAAATTCTTCGCGAGCATTATGCACATCTTGTTGATAGACCTTTCTTCCCATCTATAGTTGAATCTATGACAGCCTCCCCGGTTATCTGCATGGTGCTTAAGGGAGTGGATGCTGTAGAGGTTTTCCGTAAAATGACAGGTGTGACCAACGGCAGAAAGGCAGAGCCGGGCACACTTAGAGGAGATTTCTGCATGAGTGGCCAAGCCAACATCGTGCATGCTTCTGACAGTGTGGAGAATGCTAAGATCGAGATCAACCGTTTCTTCAAGCCGGAGGAAGTGCTCGACTACACGCCATCCAACGTTAAGTTCCTTTATGCTGACGACGAAATATAATTAGAAAGATGATGATTAAGAAAATCAATACTATCCTTTGTTGCGCACTGCTTTCTGTAGTGCCGTTGGCCTCTACTGCACAAAAGAAGGGGGCATCTCATGCGGCTGCTCACAAGCAGCTTCTCGCTAACGCCGCATCATCAAAGGATAAGATCAAACTGATAGAGCAGAACACCTTCATAGATCTCATTGACAACGACCTCGAGCCGGAGCTTGATATCTATACGGAGGGATGGAACTCAAAAAGTGTCAATCCTTTCAACGAAAAGGATGTCCCTGACACACAAGTAATCGATGTCACCGGATATGTGATGCCTCACAATGGTCCGCTTACATCTCCTTACGGTTATCGTCAACGTTTCCGCAGAATGCACAAAGGCGTCGATATAGGCATTAAAAGCAATGACACTATCTACGCTGCATTCGATGGCAAAGTGCGTCTTACTGCATATGAAGGAAGGGGTTATGGCAACTACATCATCTTGCGCCACCCTAACGGTCTTGAGACTGTATATGGCCACCTTAATAAGCATCTCGTGAAACCGGGAGAAGTGGTTCGCGCAGGCGACCCAATCGGACTCGGCGGAAGCACAGGACGCAGCACAGGCCCTCACCTCCATTTCGAGACTCGATTTATGGGATATGCCATCAATCCTTCGGCAATCTTTGATTTTGCAAACCATACCACTCACACCGACGAATATACATTCTCAAAGGCTACTTACACAAAAGCCAGAAACTACGCCCCGGTTAAAAATGCAAGGGAACTGGCTGCTGAGGATGCCAATACATATAAGTCGGGCAACAGCGCAATCAACCTGTATACTGTGAAGAAAGGTGATACAATCAACAAGATTGCAAGAGCTCATGGTATGTCGGCCACTTCACTCAGAAAACTTAATGATCTTGAGACTACAGATGCTATAAAGATCGGCCAGAAACTGAGACTTAAATAATCATCTTTCGAAGGAAATAGTTCAATCTAAACTGATTGATATAAGAGAGCGCGTAGGCAAATATTGCATACGCGCTCCCTTTTTGTTGCTTTTTTATTAAAAAAAATTTACATATAAACCATTAGCAAAACCATATGTTTTATTGACAAAGAAAGACTGAAACCTTAACACACAAAAATATTACAACTATGAAAACACTATCCATCATAAGCTACGCAATAGGATGTATACTCCTAATGATCTCATGCTTCACCGTCAGTATCTCACTCACATGGTGGCTCGGAGGAATAGCAGTCGCCTTCCTAATCGGGGGATGCATCTTCCAGTTCAACGTAGTAAAGGAAGCTCAACACCACAATAGATTTTATTGAATCGTAAGATTGAAGTTGTTTAAACTTATTTTTTTATTAATATTTCGTCATATTTTCGAGCAGGTTTTTTCTCTCGAAGTAGGAATGATGCGGGCATCATGACGGATGAGAGAGGAAAAAGATGC
>CAYNPB010000116.1:0-8958 GCA_964399005.1 uncultured Sangeribacter sp. | reverse complement strand
GCTACCCTTGCTTCGGTCAGGATCTGGGGGATTTACGGGGAGCTGGTCGTGGAGGACTCATCCGGGTGCAAAATTACTACTTTTTTTTCGTGTGAGCAAATTTTTAACTATTTTTTTCTTTTGGTGCGAGATTTGGGCTGGTTGCGTCATCCTCCTCCGTTAGGGCAACGTTACCAAAACGGATGGATCGCGGATTTACTCAATTATGCTTCGCTATGCCGGATGTCGCGCGAACATAGGGAGAATGCTATGGAGTCAATGTGGGATATCTAAGATCTCCATACTCATATTCGTGTCGTCTTTCTTTTGTGTGGGTTTAATGGAGGGTCGGTAGGTTTGAGAGGCTTCTTAAGCACCGAATTAATCACAGCATTAGCTTCCTCCAAAAATTCTTCATTTATATTTTCATAATATATTTCAAGACCATCTTCAAATTTGTCTATTCTGAAGAACTTATTGTTTCTTTTGAAGCATCTTGATCCTACATTGTTTCTGTTTAATGTATTCCAAAGTTCTTCGTCATATTTATCAGTATATAAGAGACGGTTTCGATTCATAACGGTATAATCTATCGTCAAAATCCCTGGGATGTCGCATTTAAAGGGGAAGAGGTAATAAACCCAAAATCCTTCCTCTCCATTTATCTGACCTGAAAGTTTTAACGAGTTTTCCGGCACATTGATAAACAAACGAGTTCTCTCGTAGTCAATCGTATCGGGAAGCATTAATGGCTCAGCCCCCCATCCTTTTATAATACTTAAAAGGATAATAGATGAGATAATGAAATGTTTCATTTAAATCTGGAAATATAATTTTGTATTGCTTGCTCGTCAAGTACAATTACAATAGCTCCAGTAAGATCTATCATATTAACTGGATTATTTGCACAAAATAGATAGGGGGGAGAGCCAGTAGTATTTTTCGCAGAGGGGTCGAGGGAAGTGAAGTGGGAGACGGCCTGGTAGTTGCGGCGTGCGCCGAAGTCGTACTCGTTGAGGTCGTTGGCGGTCACGAGCTCCTTGCCACCGAATTTGTGTGGCTGTCCGGTGGAGGTGAATTGAGGCGTATACAATACACACCTTGAGCTATACAACTGAAGGAATTTTGAAATCTTGATTCTCCATATAGGTTAGGATCTCATCAAGACGCGGGAAATATTCAGAAATATTTAGTTCTCCTCTTCTATTCATTTCTTCCGCATGTTTCAAATGAATGGCTTTGAGTTGATCATATTTTTCCGGATGCAGAATCCTACATAAGGTTAGGTTCTCAAAAAGCCATTCAGCGCCTACTATCGGCAGGCTCTGCTTTCCCTCAAGGATAGGAATTATCTTTTTTTTGTAAGCTTTCTCAAGAGTATCAAACTCAGAAAAAACATATTCGCTGCATTCGATGATATCATCCCTGAGTTTTTTTAGTTCACTTTTATAGATAGGTCCGGTTTCATAATAGGGGAACTCATACATTGACTCTTTGCCAAGCATTTTCCCTGAAAATCCTATATAGTCATCATCTCTTTGGTCAGACAAAGTTCTAAAACTGAATTTTTCAAACCATTTGCAAAGCACATCAAATCTCACCCCATAGTAAGGACGTATAGTAAGAGAAATATTAAGGCAATTCCAATGTTCCAATTGAATAATCTGCCTTCCATATACAGTTTTTTGAATCAGCGAGCTGTCTCGTTTCCGGAATTTGAATTTCTGGAAATATGGATCTTCCAGTAATTCCGAGGCTATTTGATCGAAGTAAGTTTTCATATTAAGTCTATTTATGCTGTCTTATATTATGCTATGCTATCATCAATTTACACACAATCTTTGGATATGTTAATCAAACTTCATGCATTCATCCTCCACTTAAGGAAGAAAGGAACTTATAGATAATACCCATAAAATTATTTAATCCTATGAAGTTCATAATAGTTGCAGTTGTCTGGATCTCCAATGCAAGCAAATATCAGATTTTCATTTTCAATAAATAAATTGTATCCTCGTTTTTCAAAACTGAACATGATACATTGATTATTAGAAATTCTTCCAGTGGACCATGTTCCAGTAAAATGACGTGGAGCATCTGACCAAATCGAATTCTCAAGATCTTCATAAACAATGTCCCATCTGAAATTATCCATTGTAAATGTTCCGTTATGAAGCAACGTAAGTGTTGTTCCCTCTGAACTTATCCACTTAGAATCATAAAAATCATTCATGGTATATTCTTTTGTACATGAGCAAAGAATATAAATCACTAACAAAATTAAAATACGAGTCATCTGTGGATTGTGTCCGTTAGATTGAAAGTTTGTGTTGTTTTGGATCCCGGTCTTGAAGAAAATCTTGAATTGATAAATTTACCAACAGAGTTTTGTCAAAATCCTTAATACCCTAAGGGTGGTATTGGTGTGCTCTGAAGTCGTACTCGTTGAGGCCGTTGGCGGTCACGAGCTCCTTGCCTCCGAACTTGTAGGGCTGTCCGGTGGTGGGATTCCTGAGGTTGGCCTATGGGGGGTGAGAGGCTTTTTTCATAAAAGAATGATGTAGGAGGTATTTGTTAGGTGTTGGGGTTACGGGCTGCAAGTTAATAAATTATTTTCTTCTATGCAAGTTTATTCGGGGGAAATTTTTTTGGCTATAGAATTTGCAGAATATAGATTGGGGTGAGATAATATGGGGGCAATGGTTAATATAATTAGGGGGCTTTGGGTTTTGTTGGTTTCGTTCTCACTGCGTTCGAACCACAATTCGTTACTATTGGGAGGGACAAGCGAAAGCTTGCGGTAGAGGGGGCTCGCGACATAGGGGACGCATGCGGAGCATGCTTGCTACTCAAAGAGGGGGAAGCAGAGGCTTGCGGCGGAGACAGCTTCGCGACAGATGGGGGCGGGCTGCTATTCGCTGCTATTGGGAGGGGCGAGGAGAAGCTTGCGGTGGGGGCATTTAGTAAAGGTATCAGCCATGGCGAATTTTCGCCATGGCTGATACCTTTACTAAATGGTGATACTAAATGGTGAGCAAATTTTTAACTATTTTTTTCTTTTGGAGCGAGATTTGGGTTGGTTGCGGCCATGTTTCTTGTCTTTCTCTTTCAGAGGCTTATTCGGGTTGCCGTCGTCGGAGAGAAGTGCGAAGTCAAGTTGCTTCTTGTCGAGATCTGCTCGAGCCACCTGCACTTTCACGCGGTCGCCAAGCGTATATTTCTTATGTGTCTTACGCCCGGTGAGGCAATAGTTTTTCTCATCGTAGTCGTAATAGTCGTCTGCAAGATCGCGCACCGGAACAAGTCCTTCGCACAGATTCTCGTCAAGCTCTACATACACTCCCCACTCTGTCACTCCCGAGATCACCCCTTCGTAGACTTCGCCAAGACGATCGCGCATATATTCCACTTGCTTATAGCGGATAGAGGCGCGCTCGGCATTGGCAGCAAGCTGCTCCATGTCGGAAGAGTGCTTGCACTGGTCTTCGAGTTTCATTTTCTCCACAGTCCTTCCGCCGTCGGCATAGCGTTGCAGCAGGCGATGCACCATCATATCAGGATAGCGGCGTATTGGTGAAGTGAAATGCGTATAATATGGCACTGCCAATCCGTAGTGGCCTACGTTGTCGGTGGTGTAGATAGCCTTTGCCATCGAGCGTATTGCAAGCATCGAGAGCATATTCTCTTCGCCACGCCCCTTTACATCTTTCAGCATTCGGTTAAGGCTCTTGTTGACTTGAGTCGACTTCCCTTCGGCATTAATCTTAAATCCGAATCGGGCTGCAATACTGCTGAGATTGGCGAGTTTCTCTGCATCCGGATTATCGTGGACACGATATACAAATGCCTTGGCTTTCTTTCCCTTTGGCACTTTGCCAATCTTTTCAGCTACGGCTATGTTGGCGAGAAGCATAAACTCCTCGATAAGCTTGTTGGCCTCCTTCGATTCCTTGAAATATACGCTGATAGGTTTGCCGTCTTTGTCAATTTCGAATCTTACTTCGGCTCTGTCAAATTCCAGTGCTCCATTCTCATAGCGGCGATGGCGAAGTTGCTGAGCAAGGTCATTAAGGATATTGATTTCGGTTGCGAAATCACCCTTCCCGGTCTCGATGCGCTCCTGAGCTTCCTCATAAGTGAAGCGGCGGTCACTCTTTATCACTGTCCTCCCTATACGGCAGTTGACAATGTTTGCTTTCTTGTCAAGCTCAAACACAGCTGAGAAAGTGAGC
The DNA here is from genome assembly GCA_964399005.1 of uncultured Sangeribacter sp. Lineage (GTDB taxonomy): Bacteria > Bacteroidota > Bacteroidia > Bacteroidales > Muribaculaceae > Lepagella. The sequence goes on along the minus strand of CAYNPB010000116.1, from coordinate 4,747 downwards.
TTCTCTTCGTTCGGACGCAGAGAGCAGATGCCGTTGCTGAGATGCTCGGGGAGCATCGGGATGGTGCGGTCTACAAGATAGACTGAAGTAGCTCGTTTCTGAGCTTCCTTATCGATGATGCTTCCGGGAGTGACGTAGTGAGTCACATCTGCGATATGCACACCCACTTCATAATTGCCGTTGGCAAGCGTGCGGATGGAGAGTGCGTCGTCGAAGTCCTTGGCATCGCGCGGGTCGATGGTGAAAGTGGTGATACCACGGAAGTCCTCGCGCTTTGCCACTTCTTCCGGAGTGATGCCCGGGCCAATCTTGTCGGCAGCTTTCTCCACATTCTCCGGATATTTATATGGCAAGCCAAACTCTGCGAGGATGGCGTGCATCTCTGCAGTGTTTTCACCTTTCTTGCCGAGGATGTCTACGATCTCACCGCGTGGACACATCTCTTCATCTTTCCACATCGTGATGCGTGCGATAGCCTTATCTCCGGTCTTCCCTCCTTTGAGCTTATTACGGTTGAGTATGATGTCGGCGGCAAGGAATTTTGAGTCAGGCACGAGTCGGGCGCCATGGCGGTCTACAATAAGTTCGCCGATAAACACTTGATCTTTAGCCTCGATGATTTCAAGCACCTGAGCCTCCGGCTCCACACCCTTTCGGGCGGCGGAAATCATGACGCGCACCTTGTCGCCGTTGAGGGCATGCATTGAGTTGCGCTCAGCCACGAGTATCTGCTCATCGTCGATAAGCACAGCATTCTTGCCGTTGGAGCGGCGGATGAATGTCCCGATATTCTCCGATCCTCTGTTGGCCGGAGCCTTATATTTGCCGAGTCCTATCTCCTGAATCACGTCGTTGGCCGCGAGTTCTTCAAGAAGATTGATGACATCCATTTTGAAATCTTGCGCATCAATGGCAAAGGCTATTTGCTTATAATTGAAAGCCTGGCGATTTTCCTTTTCCAAAAATGCCAATATTTTATTTTGCAGTTCGGCCTTACGCATCCTTTTTGAAGGCCTTGCAGTGGAATTCTTTTTCATAATCGTCGTGGGATTAGATTGGGTCTATGTTTCCATTTTCGCTGGCGAAAGTGGATGTGTATTTATTTTATAACGAATTTATAGGGGTTGTTGTTTATGGCAGTTCCGACATCAGGAAGTGGAAATAATGTTGTGTAATTCGGAAATATTGAGTAAATTTGTGCTTAAAGGAGAATAATAGGGTAAAAAAGACTTAAACATGTATAGACACGACGACAGAACAGTCATAACCCTTGATGCCGGAGGCACAAATTTCGTATTCGGAGCAATGCGTGGATGTGAATATATCATCGACCCTATCACATATCCATCAAATGCTCACGACCTTGATCTGTGTCTTGACACTATGGTGAAAGGTTTTCGTGAAGTGATTGGCAAACTGGATGAGAAGCCGGTTGCCATCAGCTTCGCATTCCCCGGTCCTGCCGACTATCCTAACGGTATAATCGGCGGATATCTCCCAAATTTCCCCTCTTTCCGTGATGGAGTGGCATTGGGGCCAATGCTTCAGAATGAATTCGGCATACCGGTCTTCATAAACAATGACGGCGACCTCTTTGCCTATGGTGAGGCTCTTTGTGGAGTGCTTCCCGAATTAAACCATCATTTGGCGGAAGCAGGGAGCAAGAAACGTTATAAAAATCTTCTCGGATATACTTTTGGCACCGGTTTTGGCGTTGGTGTAGTTGTCAATGGGCAGTTAAATCGCGGCGACAATTCCTGTGTGGAGACATTCTGCCTCCCTCATAAGACTAAGGAAGGCGTTATTGTGGAGGATGGGGTGTCTGTGCGAGCCATCAAGAGAGTATATGCTGAGGCTTCCGGCGATTACGGTCATAATCTTGAGCCTAAGGATATCTGCGAGATTGCCGATGGCAAGCGCGAAGGGAATCAGGAAGCGGCCCGCATGGCCTTTGCCGAATTCGGCGAGACGGCCGGCGATGCTATGGCAGTTGCAGCGCAGCTGATCGATTCGATAATCGTGATAGGTGGTGGAATCACAGCTGCCGGGCGGTGGATAATGCCTTCGCTATTGAAAGAGCTTCGCTCCAATTTCTCCACTCTCGGCGGCGAAAGCGTCAGAAGGGTGCAGATGGAGGTGTTCAACCTTGACGATCCGGCGGAATTCGAACAGTTTGCAAAGGGAAATGTCAAGACTATCAATGTGAGAGGCACAAATCTTTCAGTTGAATACGACGATATGAAGCGTATCGGAGTGATTTTCTCCAAGCTGGGTGCCAGCAAGGCGATTTCCGTAGGTGCTTATTCATTTGCACTTTCTAAAATAGACGAGGAAGATGAAGATTGAGAAAGAACCTATCCGTTTTGTCCCCTATCTTAAAAGTGTGATATGGGGAGGCGACAAAATATGCAGATTCAAAGGAATTGAGCAGACTGTTCCCAACATTGGTGAAAGTTGGGATATATCGGCTGTGCCCGGTTTTGAATCGGTCGTGGCTGACGGAAGCTACAAAGGGATGACATTGACCGAACTTATCGATAATTTCGGTGCAGATCTTTTAGGCCGTGAGGTTTTCGATCGCTATGAAGGAAAGTTCCCGTTGCTTGTCAAGTTGATTGATGCCAACGCCAATCTGTCGGTGCAGGTGCATCCTGATGATAAGCTGGCAAAGGAGCGTCATGACAGTCTCGGAAAGTCTGAAATGTGGTATATCATCGATTCTGATGAGGGGGCAAAGATATATTCCGGTCTCAATAAGCAGATCACTCCCGATGATTACGTCAGAATGGTAGATGATAACAGCATTGAGGACCTCCTTGCAGTCTACGACTCGCATCCCGGAGACGTATATTTTCTTCCTGCGGGGCGCGTGCATGCCATTGGAGCCGGGAATCTGCTGGCTGAGATTCAAGAATCGAGCGATATCACTTATCGCATCTATGACTATGGCAGACGCGATGCCAACGGAAATCTACGTGAGCTTCATACCGGCCAGGCTAAAGATGCCATTGACTATACTTATTATGAGAGCTACAAGTCTGCGCCTGCCGACGATAGTATAAGTGACGCTGTCATTGCACAATGCGATCACTTCACTGTACGCCGTCTGCTCTTGGATGGAGAGTTGCCGCTGCAATTCAGCGATGCATCGTTTACTGTCGTGATGTGCATCCAAGGAGAGGCGGAAATGGTGTATGATGGCGGAGAAATGAAGGTCAAAGCCGGCGAGACGGTTTTGGTGCCGGCCGTCATGGATTCGATGATTCTTAGGGGAAGCGGACTGCTGCTTGCTGCAAGATCCTGACTTATAAGGTCTACAATATTTTGAAATTATTGAGAAGGTGTCTAAAGTTGCCCTTGCTCGATTAAGAAGGCGATGCGATCTATGATTGCGTCGTCTTTATTTGATTCCGGGTGGAAACCGGCTTTCATGTTCATGCCGAAAAATTTCCCGAAGGTCTGCCAGAATCCCGCACGGAAACTCCCGAGGAATGCCTTGACGATATTGAAAGAGCTTTGGTCGGTCTCCCTATTGATGAGCTTCAGCAATATCTTGCCCTGATTCTTGGTCATGTGTTTCACTACGGGTTTGTATTGCTCGAAAATATCCTTTTCAAGACGTTTCAGGTGCTTTTCCCTCGTCTTTTCGTCAGGAATAGTCAGGATGTATTCATATGTCTCGCAGAGAGTGGCAAATGCGAGCTTTGCATAGGGGAGTGTCTTGCGGACATCGCGCACTGTACGCCAGTAGAAATCTTCCTGCTTCTTATTTTTGAACTTCATGGGGGGATACACATGGAAGTCCTTGAACACTGTCATGCGTACAGAATCGCCATATTCATCTATAAACCTATAGTATCCTTTGACCGGATTGACCTTTACACTCAGCTCTCCCTCATATTGCGGAATCTCGGGCACGTCGGCATGGCTCCCGAAAGCGACGGTAGCTAAAAGCAGGGTCAATATTATCTTTAATGCATAATTCATTTTTCTAATGCATAGTTCATTTTTCTAATGCATAATTAATAATGCACAATGCATAATTATGGTCATAGAAGGAAAATAGAGTCGGGTCCGAGACGGAAAAGGGGTTCTATGAAGGAGTGATATGGATTGATCTTCGACATCAAGCGCTTTGCTATGTCATTGCATCTTTCAGGGTTGTTCTCCCTAAGTTTTTTTATGGCTTCCATCGCATCTTGACAGTTTAGGAACTCCATCATCTTGTCCATAAGAGAAACGTTTAGAGAGAAAAGATGTTTTGGATAATTCTCTATGATCGTTGCAATATCTGGAAATAGATGCTGGAAATAAGGTTCCTTGCCGTAGGCCGCTTCGATTGCCCCAAGATGGATTCTTGTCCAGTCGCCATGTCCGGATATCTCAAGCTGGGATGGCCTTAGGCGTTTTGTGGCACTGCTTCCCCCTACTACCGGCACTGTCAGCACCATTCCTTCCGGGCTGTTGGAGGCGATGAGGGTTCGTGTGTAGTCGCGGGTCTTCAACGACTTGGACTCAATCTTGCCTTGTAGCCAGAGGGTAGAGGGAAGATAAGGAGGGATTATTTCCATTTTGAATCCTTGTCCGGATTGGCGTTGCGCAGGATGCGGTCCCAACGGATCTTGCCATCAAAGAGTCCTTTCTCTTCGTCGAAGGATGCGAGGATAAACATTGGGCTTCCTACAATGTGATCTTCGGGCACGAATCCCCAGTAGCGGGAGTCGGCTGAGCGGTCGCGGTTGTCGCC
>CAYNPB010000115.1:0-9018 GCA_964399005.1 uncultured Sangeribacter sp. | reverse complement strand
AAGACCTATGACCGCATGGAGAATCTCTTCAACAAAGGAGTTGTCAGCGAGCAGAAACGCGACGAAGCCAAGGCGGCATATGATGCAGCCAAGGCTGGCGAGGCTGCTGCACGCAGCCAGTATGAGTTGGCACTCGCAGGGCCTCAGGCCGAAGACAAAGCGGCAGCCGAGTCGATGGTGAAAGTGGCTCAGGGTGGAGTGAATGAAGTAGGCGCCATTCTTGAAGACCAATATCTGTTGGCTCCGGAAGATGGCGTGATCACAGTGGTGTATCCTAATGTCAGCGAGCTTGTGGCTACAGGGGCTCCTATCATGAATCTCCAGAAAGATGATGACCATGCAGTCTTCAATGTGCGCGAGACACTGCTCAAGGACATCACTGAAGGGACAAAGATCCGTGTGAAGATCCCTGCACTTGACAAAGAGGAAGTGATGACAGTCTTCTACATCCGAGATCTCGGCACATATGCCAACTGGCAGGCAACAAAATCAACGGGTGATTATGATGCACGGACATTCCAGGTGAAGGCACGTCCGGCTAAGAAAATAGAGAATTTCCGTCCCGGAATGAGCGTAGTTTATCTTGGAGTAGAGAAGTAAGAAGACAAAAGATATGAGTGGATTTAAGCAGATATTCAAAAGGTCGGTGATTCAGCTGACCGGGCGCCCTATCTATTGGGTTGCCATGTTTGTGCTGCCCCTCTTTCTGATGCTGATGCTCACCAATATGATGGAGTCGGGATTGCCAGACAAGGTTCCTGCCGCCATCGTAGACAAGGACGGAACCGCCCTATCCAGGGAAATCACCCAGAATTTGGGGTCGCTCCAGATGGTGGATCTGATAGACCAAAGCAATTCCTACACGGAGGCTCGCCACAAGATGCAGGAAGGGAAGATATTCGGATTCTTCATGATACCGGAGAACTTCGAGCAAGACCTTCTCTCAGGCAAGGGCCCTACGATCACCTTCTATACCAACATGACATATTTCGTGCCGGCCTCATTGCTGTTCAAGTCGTTTAAGACCACTGCACTGATGTCGAAAGCCGGAATCATGCTCAATGTAGCAGAGACAGCCGGACTCTCGGCTGATGAGGTGGTGCCAATGATGCAACCGGTGAATATAGTGAGCCGAGGGCTCGGGAATCCGGGACTCAACTATGCCATCTACCTATGCAACTCCTTTGTGCCATGCGTATTTCAGCTAATGATAATGCTGATGGTATGCTTCTCGCTCGGAGAGGAAATCAAATATGGGACTTCGCCCAAACTGCTTCGCATGGCCGGCGGCAACATCTATAAGGCCATCGCAGCCAAGATATTGCCTCAGACGATAGGATGGTGGATCATGATACTCTTCATGCAGTCGTGGCTCTACTTCTGGCAAGGGTATCCGATGCATGGCAGCTGGTGGTGGTTTACAGTATCTGAGCTGATGTATGTTGTGGCATGTCAGGCTATGGCAGTCTTCTTCTTCGGAGTTTTGCCCAATCTTAGATTCAGCCTTTCGGTATGCTCTTTGCTGGGTATCCTCTCCTTCTCACTCGCAGCGTTCTCCTTCCCGGTGGAAAGCATGTATGGAGCTATCTCGATCTTCAGCTGGGTGATGCCGATCCGCTATAACTTCCTAATCTATATCGATCAGGCACTGAATGGCATCGACATATGGTATTCACGCTGGTGGTATGTAGCCTCCGTAGCCTACATGCTCCTGCCGCTCACTCTGATGTGGAGAATCAAGAAGGAATTTGAGAGACCGGTGTACATACCATAATGCATAATTTTGAATTTTGGAATCGAGCCGGAGGCTCTCACACCCGGACAAACATATACTTTGGGAGGGGGCTTTTGAATTTAGAATTTTAAATTTTGAAATTTAAATTTTGAATTTTGAATGTGAATTATGAATTAATATTACGATGGGAATATTTATAAAATCATATATAAAGGAGCTGAAGCTGATGACTCATGACATCGGCATCATTCTCTTCCTGGCGTTTCTGCCGCTGGCCTACCCTATCATCTACTCCCTGATATACAATCCGGAGCAGGTGAGAGACGTAAGGATGGTGGTCGTGGACCATGACAGGTCGGCATTGTCGAGAGAGCTTGTGCGCAACCTGGACGCGACACAGGAAATCCGCATCATCGGCTATGCCGCCGATCTCGGAGAAGGGAAAAAGGCCATGAACAGCCATAAGTGTTTCGGCATCCTTGAGATTCCGGAAGGATTCGAGAAGAAAGTAGGCCGAGGCGAGTCATCCCCCGCCGTGATTTATGCAGAGATGAGCCTCTTGCTTCGCTACAGAGGATTCTTAGTGGCATCTACCAATGTGGCCCAGGCGATGGGAAGCGAGATTCTGACAGAGAAAATCAATGAGACTGCTCCTATAGCAGAGACCCTAATCACCGGAGATCCTCTCGGAGTGGAAAACATAACGATGGGCAACCTTGAGTCAGGGTTCGACTCATTTATCATGCCGGGCGTGCTTGTGCTGATACTCCAGCAATGCCTTATCCTGGCGATAGGGATGACCGGGGGCGCAAAGAGGGAAAAGCCTTGGCTATATGCCGATATCGACAAGGCCACTGCAGGAGGCACGTTTAAGTCGCTCGCAGGCTCCACGCTTGCCTATCTGACGGTGATACTCGTGCCTTGCATCTACATGCTCCATTATGTGCCGATGATGTTCCGCTTCCCGATGGCAGGTAATCCATGGGAGATCCAGTTGTTTATCCTTCCGATGGTGATTGCCTCGATAGCTGTGGGCATGATATTCCAGGCGGCATGTAGGGAAAGGGAGTCGGTGTTTGTGCTATGGGTAGTGACATCGGTAGCATTCCTCTTCCTCTCCGGCCTGACATGGCCAAGATATGCCATGGCACCATTCTGGAAAATGCTATCTGATCTGGTTCCGGCTACATTCGGAGTGGAAGGATTCATCAGGATGAACACCAACGGAGCCACATTAGCACAGGTGAGCAGCGACTATATAGCACTGTGGATTCAGGCTGCGGCATATTCCATTATAGCCTTCCTTGTGCAACGCTTCTACGTGATGCCGACGCGCATCAAGGCATTAAAAAATCCGGGGGCTACGCCAATAGCGTAACCCCCGAATTTTGTATGGATACTGCAAAAAATCAATAAGCTTGATGATGTACTCCCGCCACTGCACGGCCACTGGGGTCGTTGAGATTGCGGAATGACTCATCCCACGCAAGAGCTGTAGCCGTAGAGCATGCTACGGAAGCTTCGTGAGGCACACTTTTTGCGGCACTTGCACTTGGGAAATGCTCTTCAAAGATGCTTCGATAGAAATATTCCTCTTTATTGAGGGGAGTGTTGATGGGGAATCTTTCTGCAGCATGCTCCATCTGCTCGTCGGAGACAGCTTCGGAGGTGATTTTCTTAAGAGTGTCGATCCATGAGTAGCCGACACCGTCGGAAAATTGCTCTTTCTGACGCCATACGATATCTTCAGGGAGCATATCTTCAAATCCCTCGCGAAGGATTTTCTTTTCTATCACATCGCCCGAGCACATTTTTGCCCTCGGATTAGCAGTCATAGCCACTTCAAGGAAATCCTTGTCGAGGAATGGGACGCGCCCTTCCACTCCCCATGCGCTGAGGGCCTTGTTGGCACGAAGGCAATCATAAAGATAGAGTTTGCCGATTTTCTGCACAGTCTCGTCGTGGAAAGCCTTTGCATCCGGAGCCTTGTGGAAATAAAGGTAACCACCGAATATCTCATCGGCCCCTTCCCCACTTAGCACCATCTTGATACCCATCGACTTGATGACACGCGCAAGGAGATACATCGGAGTGGAGGCACGCACGGTGGTGACGTCGTAGGTCTCGATAAAATATATCACATCGCGCAGTGCATCTATTCCTTCCTGGACCGTATAGTGGATCTCATGGTGCACTGTGCCGATATGGTCGGCTACCATCTTGGCCTTAGCCAAGTCGGGTGCACCTTCAAGTCCGATAGCGAAAGAATGAAGGCGAGGCCACCAAGCCCTTGTCTTGCTGTCGTCTTCTATACGATGGTCGGCAAATGTCTGGGTTATCGCAGAGATTATACTGCTGTCGAGCCCTCCTGAAAGAAGGACTCCATATGGGACATCGCTCATAAGCTGACGCTTCACCGAAGCCTGGAGAGCGTCGCGAATGACACGACTGTCGGCATCATTATCTTTCACAGCGTCATAATCTTTCCACTCAGGGTTGTAGTAGCGAATCATCTTCGGATCTCCGCTATAATAGTAGTGTCCGGGGAGGAACGGTTCGTATTCCTCACATTCGCCCTCGAGAGCTTTCAGCTCCGACGCCACATAGACCGTTCCGTCGGAATCTTTGCCAATATATAAGGGAATGACCCCAATTGGGTCGCGGGCAATCAGGAATTCATCGCGCTCCTTGTCATAGAGAGCAAAAGCGAAGATGCCGTTGAGGCGATCCATCATTTTAGAGATAGCTTCCGGGGTAGGATTATCCCGGATTTCATTCCAAAGGGCGAGCACCACCTCGCAGTCGCTACCCGTCTGGAAATCGTAGGGAAGACTCTCACGGATCTCCTTATGATTATAAATCTCACCGTTGACAGCCAGAACAACGTTGCCGTCGGGGGAATATAGAGGTTGTCCTCCCGATTCCGGATCGACAATGCTCAGACGCTCATGTGCAAGGATGGTGGGTCCTTTACAAAAGATTCCGCTCCAATCGGGGCCACGGTGTCTGATTTTCTTACTCATTCGGAGAGCCTTCTGTCTCAATTGAGGAGCCGGCTCCTTAATATTGAATATTCCTACTATTCCGCACATAATTATTTGTCAGTTTTCAGTTATCGGTTATCAGTTGTCGTATATTTCAATAATACTTTATCATATTTCTTGCAAAATAACTACATCAATAACGAAATGACAATTGATTTATTGTATCATTGCCAAGGTTGGAGAGAAAATCCTACTACGAAAGCAGCTTTCTGAGTGGATGGGTTTGTATTGATTGACGCAAAAATAGGGATCGCAAACTTGTCGGTGATCTTGATATCGTAGGAAGCAGAAAGGGATACATTGGTGACTGCGAATCCGTTGGCATCGGCATAGAAAGATGTGGCATAAGGCACTGCTCCCACTGTAGCACACCAAGATAGCTTGGCAAACTTGAAGGGCGCAGACACTTCAAAATAGGAAGAATAAGCGCGTTTTCCTTTTTTATTCACACCGTCATTACCGGCAAAGTTAGTGAACCAATTCACCGAGACAGGGCCAAAATCGTAGCCAACATTTGCCTCGAATACATGAGATGTATCGTGAGCTTTATATGCAAAATATTTAGGATTAGGATCATTAAACCAATAGTCGGTAATTCCCACATTGAGGCCACCCACATTATAACCGAGGGTGAGATCGAATTCTTTCGTGTCGTCGGGATTGGAAATACCTACACTTCCCCAAGCTGAGAGCGAAAGGCCTTTCCATGCCACCCCGAGAGTGGGCTGCACTGAGAAATCGCCAAGATCCTGGCCACGCCATATGTATTGGCTTACGAAATCAGCCTTGATTTCTGCTTCGAAATCATCGTCGGCATAAGCGTTGGCATAGGGCAGTGCCACCAATATTGACAGGAATATGATTTTCAGAAAATTTTTCATAATTGTATTGTATTTGAATTAAAAAATAATTACTCAAGAATCCGATTTTTGCCACAACTAATGGTAAAAATTTGAATCTAAACAACTTTTCTGTAAGCTATCATTGAGAAGTTAATGGCAAATAAAAAAAGGAATAAGGCAAAAACCGATTCTTGAGTAAGAGTATGATTATCAGTTGTAGCAGGACTCACCGTGTTCGTATATATCGAGGCCTTCCTCTTCTTCACGGCGACCACAGCGGAGACCGAAGATATTGTTGATGGCAAAGAAGAGAATATATCCGGCTACAAATGCATAAGCCACGATTGCAAAAGCACCTAAAGTCTGGATTCCCAAAGACACTCCAGCATCTTCAAAGGCGAAGAAAGCTGTGAGGATGGTTCCGAAGATACCACCAACACCATGAACACTGATAGCACCAACCGGATCATCAATTTTAAGAGTCTTATCAAGGAAAGCCACTGAGAGGCACATGATGACTGAGACTATGATTCCGATAATTGCTGCTCCCCAGATTGGCACACAGTCGCAACCGGCCGTAATTCCGACAAGACCTGCCAGGACACCGTTGCAGACCATTGAAAGCGAGGGTTTGCCATCTACGAGCCATGTATATGCCAATGCGGCCAGTCCACCTGTAGCCGCTGCCATATTAGTGGTGATAAACACATGCGATGCAACAAAAGCACCTTCACCCGTAAGAGAGAGTGTAGAGCATGGATTGAATCCGAACCAACCAAGCCAAAGGCAGAAGACACCTAAAGCACAAAGAGTCAGATTATGACCCGGAATGGCACGGCTTTTCTTATTTTTGTCGTATTTGCCGATACGGGGGCCGAGCACCATCGCGCCGGCGAGGGCGAGAGCACCGCCACATGCATGAACAATGGTGGAACCCGCAAAATCATGGAAGCCCATTTCAGCGAGCCATCCGCCGCCCCAGCCCCAGTGGCCGGAGATGGGATAAATGACTGCTGAGATTATCATCGAATAGAGCATATACATGGAGAATTTGGTGCGTTCTGCCATTGCTCCACTGACAATCGTAGCAGTAGTGGCGCAAAACATATTTTGGAAAATGAAGAAGGCTGCCGGTGGAAGATTGTCGTTGCCAAAATTGGTCATGGCAAAGAATCCGTCCCATCCTATGAATCCGCTTCCTGCTCCAAACATGATGGAGAATCCAAGAATCCAGTAGAGAACACTTCCGCACATGAAATCGCAGAAATTCTTCATTAGAATATTGGCTGTGTTTTTAGCACGAGTGAGGCCGGCCTCGACAAGAGCAAATCCCGGTTGCATCCAAAAGACAAGCATTGCACCAAGCATTACCCAGAGAGTATCAATGCCACTGATAGAATCTAAAATATTTGTATTCATCACCTTAAGATTTGGATAATAGTCTCCCTATCCTTCATCTTTCGACAAAGGACACTGCTGGAAACCAATAAGTTAATACGTGTGAAAAATGGAGTGGAATTATGGCAATTATAGCTTATCAGCAATCACCTTTTCGCCGTGCATACCGGTGCGGATGCTGTAGACATCATTGACAGTGCTGATGAATATACGCCCGTCGCCAACGTCGCCGGTATGGGCAATGTCGAGAATTACCTTTACGGTAGGCTCCACAAACTGGTCGCGGCATACGATCGAGATGTGGACACGCTCAATGACATCGGTGCTGTATTGCACCCCACGATAGATTCTCTCTTGTCGCGCCTGTCCGATTCCATGGACATCGTGGTATTCAAACCAGTTGATGTCTGATTCAAGCAATGCAGCTTTTACGTCCTCAAACTTAGTCTTTCGGATAATAGCTTCAATCTTTTTCATAATCTTTTTACCTTTAGAATTATAACTCAGGCATCCTGCTGCTTGGCGCGCACTGCAGCGGAACGCCCCTTTAGGGCAGGCATGCCATTGCCGGATGCAACGGCATGCCATTAGGAGGATTAAGCCCGGAGGCTTCAATAGTCAGTTTTCAGTAGTAAGAGGGGAGATTATTAGCTGATGAAGAGGAGCTCGCGATATTTCGGGAGCGGCCACATGTCGTTGTCGACCACTTCTTCGAGTTTGTCGATCGGGCGACGGATTGCGAACAGTGACTCGGCGATATCGTAGTATGCCTTTGCTTTCTCATATTCATTCTCAATCTTATTGGCAGCCTTGCGGGCGTCGACCATAGCAGAGACGCGATCCTGAATTTCCTCAACAAGGCGAGTCACCTTCTCGAGAAGCTTGATCTCTGTCTTAGCCATCACCTTATAGCTATCAGGATAGATATCCTTGATCTGAGTGATAAGACCGAGGAGTTTTCCCTTATACTCAAGAGCAGCCGGGATTATATGGTTGATAGCCATGCGGCCCAATACTCGGGCTTCGATCTGCACTTTCTTGGTGTAAGTCTCCCACTTCACCTCGCTGCGAGCTTCAAGCTCAGCCTTGGTGTATACACCGGTGCGGGTAAACATCTCGATAGAAGATGGGGTAAGGAATTCCTTGATCATTTCAGGCACGCTCACCTCAGTGTCGAGACCACGGCGCTTAGCCTCTTCTTTCCACTCCTCAGTGTAGCCGTTTCCGTCGAAACATACAGTGTCGATGATATCGGCAATCATTGGCTTGAGCACATCCATGATGGCAACTGTCAGAGACTTGCCTGCAGCTATCTCCTTATCGACATCTGCCTTGAATGTGAGCAACTGATCAGCAACGACAGCGTTGAGAGTTGTCATTGCGCCGGCGCAGTTAGCGCTTGAACCTACAGCACGGAACTCAAAGCGGTTGCCGGTGAAGGCAAACGGAGAGGTACGGTTGCGGTCGGTGTTGTCGACGAAAATCTCGGGGATTTCTATAAGTCCGACAGAAGCACCGGTCTTACCGGCAATTTCAATGGGGGTGTCTGAAGGCACTTCAAGAAGCTTGCGGAGCACCTCTGTCATTGTCTTGCCAAGGAATGAAGAGATGATAGCCGGGGGAGCTTCGTTAGCACCGAGACGATGAGCGTTGGTAGCAGTGGCGATAGAAGCTTTGAGCAATGCATTATGTTTCTGAACAGCCATAAGCACGTTGACGAAGAAAGTCACGAACTGGAGGTTGCCCATCGGATCCTTGCCCGGAGCGAGAAGCAGAGTGCCGGTGTCGGTGCCGAGCGACCAGTTGTTGTGCTTACCGCTACCGTTGATTCCAGCAAACGGTTTCTCGTGGAGAAGGAGCACAAACTTGTGCTTGCGGGCTATATCGTTCATCAGATTCATGATCATCTGATTCTGGTCGTTGGAGAGGTTGGTCTCGCCATAGATAGGAGCAAGCTCAAACTGGTTGGGGGCCACCTCATTGTGGCGAGTCTTCAAAG
>CAYNPB010000114.1:2124-9023 GCA_964399005.1 uncultured Sangeribacter sp. | reverse complement strand
GGCTTGACGTTACCAAGTATGGTGCTCTATGTTGCCCGGACTTTCCTCTTCATGCTCCCGGCATGAAGCGACAGACCTCTCTTCTGCAGATGTGCGTATTGCGTAGCGCGTGGTGCGTAATGCGTAGCGCGTGGTGCGTAATGCATAGCGCGTGGTGCGATTTTAGGTGTTTTTGTGAGAGGAGACGTATTTTGCTATCAAATCTACCATATCCTTATTGTCGAGTTGGGAAGCGTCGATAGTAAGATGATAATTGTCGGCAGTTCCCCATTTTCGGCCTGTGAAATAGTTGTAGTAGCCTTCCCGGTCGCTATCTGCTTTCTTTATTTTCATAAGCGCATCAGGAATAGAAGAAGCCTCCCCTCTGCTGATGAGATTTTGAGCCCGCCATTCCTTAGGGGCGTGAATGAATACGCTCACGAGTCCTGGATGTTCCCTCATGATATAGTCGGCAGTTCTCCCTACAATCACGCATCCCCCTTCATTGCAAATCTGACGGATCACGTCGGTCTGGGCCTCGTAGAGAGACTCCTTGCTAAGAGGGGAAGTGGCATACATATCCATCACTCCATATTTGCCGAGCAGCATGCTTCGGAAAGGGGATGGCTTTTTCTCGTCGGCACGATGAAGGATATCGGGATCATAACCGTATTTGGCTGACACCTTATTAATAATCTCCTTGTCATAATAAGGGAGACCAAGGGCGTCAGCCAGGGCCCGCCCTGTCTTTCGGCCAGTGCCTCCATATTGGCGGCCTATAACTATTATTTTACTATCTGATTGGCTCACTTTCGTAGATTTTTAGTGAAAATCTTATAAAAGTAAAACATAATTCAAGGGAAATTGGTTAGAAAAATAATTTTTTTTGATGAAAAATCAATTAATTCGAATATTTTGTGTAAATTTGCGCTTTGATATTCTTTTGCGATGGAGAGTAAAGACTCCATCGAGGGATAAATCAGAATAATTATGAGTGAAACATTGAAAAGCCTGAGTGGGGATTGTGATGGGATGGCAACATACGACTATATAGTCAACAATGTGGATACCTGCATCGACTCAATGCCAGAACTTGTAGAGAATCTGCGAAGGGCAGACATTTCGGGGCAGTTTTTGGCTTCCACAGCCAGATTCCTGTGTGCAATAGACAGGGAGAAATTTGCCGGATGGATCACTCCATTGGTAGAGGGAGCCATAGAGAAAGACCGAGAGCGACGCTACATAGGATCCTTGCTTCAAGCCATATGGGGAGCCGATTATAAAGAGCGGGCAGAGGAACTGAAGGCGAGCGACGATACGTTCAGAAGGATCTACAAACGCATCTATCCCGGTGAAGGTATCTAAATGATCCTGATGAGGGTATCTAAAAAAAGAAGCTTATTAATGAAGAAAAAGTCAATTATTTCAATAGTCTCCTTGGGGGTGGTGGCAGTGATAGCGACAGCAGCATTTGCCACAGGAACCGGAACTCATGGAGGACAAGATGTCAAGAATATAGAAATGAATACAGAAGCAAGCTATAGAGATATCCCGGCAGGCCCTACACTTGATGTAGCCACCACAGCCGGAAATATCAAGATACATCTTTATGATGACACACCTCTACACAGAGACAACTTCCTGAAACTTGCCAAAGAAGGCTATTATGACGGAGTGCTGTTTCATCGCGTTATAAAAGACTTCATGGTGCAGACCGGAGATCCTGAATCGAAGGGAGCCCCCGCGGGAACCATGCTGGGCTCTGGAGGTCCAGGCTATACAATTCCTGCAGAAATCGTATATCCTAAGCACTATCACAAATATGGAGCGCTTGCAGCAGCCCGCACAGGAGATGAAATGAATCCGGAGCGAAAGAGCTCAGGAAGCCAGTTCTATATCGTGACCGGGAAGAAATTCAGTCCGCAGCAGCTATCCAGAATGGAAGAAATGTCGGTTCAGAAGCAGCTGCAATCTTATTTCATGGATCTTCAGCGCCAGCATATGGATACCATCAAGCAGCTGCGACTTGCAAAGGATTCAGTAGGATTGGAGAATCTGCGCCAGGAACTTATCAAGGAGACAGAAGCCAATGTAAAACCCGTCACAATGACAGAAGAGCAGGTGAGAGACTACACTACCATAGGAGGCACTCCTCATCTTGATGGCCAATACACCGTATTCGGCGAAGTGCTCGAAGGGATGGACATAGTGGAGAAAATCCAGAATGCCGAGACAGATGGCCGCGATCGTCCGACGGAAGATATCAAAATCATATCAATAAAAGTAGAAGAATAATTCAAAAACAACATAACCTCACAATGCCATGACTGACGAAGTAAAGAATGTTTCAGAAGTGGAATTAACTGAACCCACCACCGGAGTATTGACAGCAGAAGTTGAAACTCCTGAATCAGATGCAGAAGAGCGTAAGCCACGTTTTTCGGAAATGTCAAAAGCTGAATTGATAGAAGCCCTCCGCGCCATAGTAGAGGAGGAGAGAGCAACCGAGCACCATGAGGCTCAGGCTATCAAAGGAGCATATTTTGCATTAAGAAACAAAGAGACACTTGCCGAGCTTGAGAAACACATAGCCGAGGGAGGAAAACCCGAGGAATTCGTTTCGGTTCCGGATGAAGGAGAAGAGGAAATGCGCGATCTATTCGCACGCTTCCGTGACATACGCGCGTCATGGCTTGAAGCCGACCAGAAACAACGGGAGGCAAATCTTGAGGAAAAGAAAGCTATCCTCAACGAAATAAAGGAGATTGCATCGGATATTGACAATGTCAATGTCAATTTCCAAAAATTCCAGGATCTGCAGAAGCAGTTTAAGGAAAAAGCAGATCTTCCGGAGACTTCAGTCACCGGACTATGGAAAGAATTTCAGACATCTGTGGAGCTTTTCTATGATCAGCTTAAGATGAACAAAGAGCTCCGTGACCTTGACTTCAAGAAGAATCTTGAGGCAAAGCGTCAGCTCGTAGAGCAGGCAAAGGAGCTTGCCGACAATCCTGACGTAGTGGATGCCATCAACAAGCTCATGATACTCCATAATGAATGGCGCGAGACCGGACCGGTGGCAAAAGAATTCCGAGAACCACTGTGGGAGGAATTCCGCGAGGCATCCTCAGTGGTGAGAAAGCGTCATCAGGAATATTTTGAGGGTCGCAAGGCCAATGAGGCAGCCAATGAAGAAGCAAAGCTCAAGCTTTGCGAAGAAGCCGAAGAAACCGTAGCAGCGCTTCCCGAATCATTCAATGCTTGGGAAGAAGCTACGAAGAAGATAATAGATATCCAAAGCCGTTGGAGAGAAATTGGGTTTGCATCAAGAAAGAACAATGCGGCACTTTACAACCGCTTCCGCAATGTCTGCGACATCTTCTTTAAGGCCAAGGCTGACTACTTCCACAAAGTGAAGGATGAATATAGTGAAAACCTGAAGAAGAAAACAGAGCTTTGCGAAAAGGCTGAGGCACTTGCAACGGAAGAGAAAATCTCGGCAGCAGTAGCTGAGGTGCAGAAACTTCGTGATGAATGGAAGCAGATAGGAAGTGCCGGACGCAAGCATTCTGATGAAATCTGGAAGCGTTTCACGACGGCATGCAATGCAGTGTTTGACCGCAGGAAAGCAGAATCAGGCGACCGCAAGAAAGAGGAGAATGCAAATCTGGAAGCAAAGCGCGACGTCATAGCGAAGCTAAAGGAATTGAATCTTGAGTTGGAGCGCAAGCAGTTGCTTCCTTTGGTAAGAGAGCTTCAGGAAAAGTGGAATGCCATCGGACACGTGCCTTTCAAGATCAAGGATCAGCTTAGGGCAGAATATAGGGAAATATGCGATAAGATCTACGGATCTCTTGATGCGCGCGAGAGCAGCAACAACATGCGTCGCTTTGAGCAGAAGATGGAAGACATCAAGGATGATTCCACCAAAGTGAAACGCGAGAAGGATTATCTCCTGCGTCAGCTTGAGGCTAAGAAGAATGATCTGAAGACCTATAAGAACAATATGGGATTCTTCAATGTCAAGTCGAATGCCGGCAATTCCATGCTGAAAGACCTTGAAAAGAAAATCAAGCTCATCGAGCAGGATATTGCTCAAATTCAGCAGAAGATCAATATGCTTGGTTGATGGTTTGCCCGGATGAAATTTTAATAAAAATTTACTTTTGTTAATCCAAATTTAAGTTTGTTTGTTGATAATAGTATAAAACGAATCCACATTATACTATTATTATGAAAAACAGAACTTTGGTCATATTGACGGCCTTGTTGGCAACTGCAATGATGCAGGGTGCCGACAAGGTCGGTCTCGTATTGAGCGGAGGAGGGGCAAAAGGGGTAGCACACGTAGGAGTGATAAAGGCTCTTGAAGACAATGACATACCTATCGATTATGTAGCCGGTACGTCGATGGGGTCGATCGTAGGATCGCTTTACAGTTGTGGCTGGACACCGGATTCTATGCTCAATATGATGACTTCACCGGAGTTTCTGATGTGGAGCATGGGAGTAGTGCCACGCGAGAAGCTCTCGCTCGTCAGTACGCCCGAGCCTACGCCGGAATGGGGTAAGATAAGTTTTGGAGGAGAGGGGACCAATATAGCATCTCAGGTGCTTCCGAAGAGTCTGATCAACCCGACTCCGATGAATATGGAGTTTCTTAAACTCTACACTCCATACACAAAAGTATGTGAAGGAGATTTCAATAAACTTTTTGTTCCGTTCCGCTGTGTCTTTTCGGATGTCTATAAGAAGCATAAGGTGGTGTGCCGTGAGGGATCGCTTGGAGAATCTGTCAGGGGTTCGATGTCGTTTCCGCTTGTATATCGTTCCATCATGGTAGACAGTATCTTGGCATTTGACGGAGGGATATACGACAACTTTCCAGTTGACGTCATGCGGGAAGATTTTCATCCGGATTTCATCATAGGTGTTTCTGTCTCCAAGCCTGACGGGAAGCCGAATGTCAACAACATGTATTCTGAGCTTGAAGATCTTATCATTCAGAATAATGACTATTCTCTTGATCCCGAGTTGGGGATTAAGATACAGGTGCCGGTCACTCAATTTAATGTGCTCTCATTCAATGATGCGCAGGAAATCTACAACATCGGTTACAAGACAGGCCTGCAATGGGTAGATTCGATCAAATCACGCCTTAAGGCACGTAGGCCACTGAAAGAAGTGAATGAGCGTCGTGATGTATTTGCAGCCCGTGTGCCGGAAGTCACATTCGAGACAGTCTCGACACCGGGTATAACAGGGAAAAAGAGCGAATATCTTAAATCAGTCTTTACGAGCAAAGAGCGCCGCACGGGAGAAATCACTATGAACGACGTGGAAGATGCGTATTACAGTGTGATCTCGCAAGGAGACGTAGAAGAGATAGTGCCTGAGATGAGAGGTAAGGATCTTGTCTTGAAAGCTACATTAAAGCAGCCGTGGCGAGCGTCGGCAGGAGGATGGCTATCTACAGGAGTAGGAAGTTTCATATATGCCGGCATCGGCTACCACAGTCTGAAGAAAAATTCCCTTGATGCGCTGCTTTCAGTGTGGGGAGGGCAGTCATATATAGCAGTCCGGTTAAAAGGGCGCATAAGACTGAATTCTTACAATCCATCCTATATTTTTCTCGAGGGGACGGCTTCAAAGAAGAAATATTACAGCACGCTTCCTTTCTTCTTCAGCACGAAAAATATCGAATCGTTTACTTCCAACATGAATTTTGTGAAGGCAGGATATGAGGTTGGGCAAGGACGCTCAGCGCTCTTCCGTGCGGTCTTGGCTTACGGTCAGCAATATAAAGTGAATACCGGAAAGGTTGCACTTGAATATGAATACAACACTTTGGGGGAAAGAACATTCCCGGTAAGCGGGCGTAAGACACACATCTCGCTGAGCGGCATGAGAATGACAAACACTCTGTCGAAGACAGAAACGGCATCGGCACAGGAAGTTTGGCGAGGAAAATTGGATGTGCTCTGGAACAATTATTATTCATTGCATCGCAATTTTAATATCGGAGCCTTGGCACAGGGGGGCATATCAATAGGCAAGCGGTTTAACGACCGGATGGCAGACCTTATGACCTCGCATGAATTCATGCCCTTGGAATCAATGGACTATTGCTATGTGCCGGAACTGCGGAGTGATGACTTCATGGCCTTTGGAGCAATACCGGTATGGAATCTCTTCCAGCGGATTCAGCTTCGTGGAGAAGCATTTGCGTATACAAAATTCAGAGAATCGTCGGCTTGGAAGACACCTTTCAGCAAGACTGAATTCTTAGGGAGGGTCAGTCTTGTGACCAGTTTACCATTTGCCTCGATATCCATGTCGGTGTCTTACTGCACGGCACTGCATGGTTGGAATTATGGAGTGGCCATAGGCTGGTTTGTGCCACATCCGAAGTTGTAAGAATCAAGGATATGGCACTATCTGAACTGAATCGGCTATGAAAAATGGGAACTCCGGAATAATTACAGCTGTAGCATAAGGGGGGAGTCTCTTAGCATATTTAAGCACTTTGATTCTTCTTGGGCTTGCCTCAATCCCGGGGATGGGATAATGGCCGTAGACAATTATTTCTCTTGGAGCTTCCCGTTTGGGAGGCTCTTTTAGTGTCACATTGAAGTGTCCGGGGGCATAATTGATCACGCTTTCCTTGTCAAGACGCGAAGTGGGTTTGAGTTTTAATGTGCGTCCTTTCCGCGTATGCTTGAAATCCTTCATCAGCGAATGGTGGAGATCATTGTCAAACTGCCCGAGAATATCTTCAAAATATTTTGCCCGGAGGGGAAACCCGAAAGGCATCACGCGAGTGCGGTCGAAGTAGACACTACCCTCTTTCGACTCGGCATGATTGCGCACAATTACATCGTACTGCCTTCTGACATCATAAATGCCGATTATCATCATGC
>CAYNPB010000114.1:0-2024 GCA_964399005.1 uncultured Sangeribacter sp. | reverse complement strand
AAATTGAATAATCCACCATATGCCGACACCGCAACATACTCCTAAAGATACAGACTCTTGCCAGTTGCCTACGATGATACCTAAGAGCATCATAGTTATTGTGGCGAGCCAAGATGGTCTTTTTTCGCGGAAGAAAAACAGTAACCACGCTATATTGGCGGTCATTGCCCATATATATCCGATCTGGCACGTAGGCATCATTTTGGTGATGAAACATAGCACAGAGATGCAAATGGCTGTAAGAATACCGGCTGAGTTATTTCGTGCATCTACTTTGCCCGCTTTCCCCAAGAGGTAGGCAAAAAGAATATAGATGAAAGCATTGAATATAGCGAAGACCTGTTGTCCAAGGATGGCATTGAACAGCTGCACGAGAGAATGGGCTACATATCTGCCATTGACGTGAAGATAATGAATCCATTGAGATTGAAAGAAAGCTTTAACAGACTCTATATGTCCCCATGATTGCCAAATCTGACCTTTCATCATATACTTATAATCAAGGTCGTCGCCGAGCCAGACTACTTTGGCGCTCATCCACCAAATGGCGATTCCAAGCAACAAGAGATAGAACGCAGACAAAAGAGAATCCTTCTTTTTCATATGATCTTTCAGTTGCTTTTGGCAATATGACGTTTCATTTGGTCGTTGACAAGAATATCTCCGGAATATAATATGAAAGCACCTGCTGCGTCAACTTTATCAAGCATATCGAGAGCCTTTCCCGATCCCAAAGCCATGCAGGCAGTGGCGAGAGCATCGGCTTCCATGCATGTAGGAGCAATCACGGAAGCACTGAGAATGTCGGTCTTGACAGGTCGGCCCGTCAGTGGGGAAATCGTGTGTCCGAAGGTTTGTCCGGATTGGGTATGATAATTACGATAATTGCCTGATGTAGCAAGAGCTTCGTCGGATAATTCCACTATCAAGGCTTCTCCGAATTCGGGTCTGCTTTCAGTCTTAAATACTTCTCTCAAAAATTCTTCGTCAGGAGTCTCTATGAGGATGCGCCATTTTTTGCCTTCCGGATTTTTGCCGATGCATACTACCTCTCCGCCGATCTCCAACATAAGGTCGGTGCATCCGTGGTCTATAAGAGTTTTGGCAGCCACATCAACTCCATATCCTTTCGCTATCGCGGAGAAATTGAAGGAGACTTCTTTAGAAGATTTGAATAGAGTGTCATTTTCGATTCTTGTCTTGTCGATTCCGACATAGGTGAGAATTGATTCTATTCGAGCCGTATCGGAAGTCGGGGTATGTCCTTTGCCGAATCCCCACGCCTTGATGAGAGGGGATAGGGTAGGATCGAAGAGACCATCGCTGATGCCGTTGATCTTCTTAGACATCTCGTATACGTTCTTGAAATGGGAGTCGACGGGACCATTTTCATTTCGGTTGATGATGGAGACGAGAGAGTTGTCGTCGAAAGCAGATACGCTGCTTTCAACAGCCTTGAGGGAGTCGACAGCGGCGGAGATGGCATCCGCAGGGCCGCAAAAAGTAGCGTGCCAAACGGTATTCCAGATCATACCCTGCTCCTTATGCCACTTTTTATTGCCACCGCAGCTGACCATTAAAAAGGAAAGTGACAATATAAGTCCCAGTAGAATAAGAGATGAAGTTGACTTAATCCCTACAGAAAAATTACGCTCTTCAATAATTCGCTCAGCCATAAGTGGTAAATTTTTGTTGCAAATTTAACACTTTCCCCACTCATTTCCAAATGCTCCATTTGCAATTTAATAGCAAATCGTATTTAACCGAATGTAATTTTTATCAAACGACTCAAAGTGTGGAAACGAAATGGAGCATTCAATTTTCTTGGAGTGTTGCTGATATATTGATTTTTGAAAAATTTGAAGAAAAATGATATAAAGTTTGCAGAAATGAAAAATTTTTGCTAACTTTGCAGTCCTAAGTAAAAAAGGATGGGGTATTCGCACTGTCGCATCTCCATAATTTCTATAAACAACTAACTGGTAAAAAGATGAAAGCACAAGAGTTTCTTGCAGAGATGCAGA
>CAYNPB010000113.1:0-9028 GCA_964399005.1 uncultured Sangeribacter sp. | reverse complement strand
ACCATTAAAACTCATTGACTATGGACGTTAAGATTAAGGCAATCCACTTCGACATTAGTGACAAACTCGCTGCTTTCACCAATAAGAAAATAGAGAAACTCGTCCGCAGATTTGATGCAATCGGCGGTGTTAACGTCAACTATACTCTCGTGAAGCCGGAGACCAACAACAATAAGGAGGCTGGCGTAGAACTTATAATCCCCGGCTCGGCAGCTATCTTTGCTTCTAAGACTGCAGACTCTTTCGAGGAAGCACTCGACCTCGCTCTTGTTGCACTCGAAAATCGTCTCGAACGTAATAAAGAAAAGAAGTGACACTCGATAGGAGACCTTCCTTATGACACATGCGGCAACCTTTCTTTGACAGAGGAAGGTTGCCACTTGCCATTTTCTTATACCCGTTATGAATTTCTTAAATCTCGCTGATACCAACAGGCCGTTCATGGCTGAGCTTGAAGAGGCTGCTTCTAAGGTGATTAGAAGCGGTTGCTATCTGCATGGCCCGGAGACTGATAATTTTGAAAGTGAACTTGCCGCCCAATGTGGAGCCAAATATGCCATAGGGGTCAGCAATGGGCTGGATGCACTGCGACTTATAATCCGGGCTTATCTGGAATTAGGAAAGCTGCGCAAAGGGGATGCCGTGATGGTGGCTGCAAACACTTTCATCGCGACAGTGCTTCCCATCACGGAGTTCGGACTCATACCGGTATTTGTGGAGCCGGATGCCGGCACCATGAACTTCAGTTGGCATGAGGCGCTGAATACGTTGGATCTAAATGATGCATCTCCGTCTAAACTAAACATAAGGTGCGCACTTATCACACATCTTTATGGCACTCCTTGCTGGAACCTTAAGGCCGCTCAGGAATTGAAGAGCAGAGGAATCCTTATAGTAGAGGATAATGCTCAGGCTATTGGAGCAGAAGCTTCCGAAGAGGGACTCAATGGTGTGCGGTCTACGGGAAATCTTGCCGATGCGTCTGCCATCAGTTTCTATCCGACAAAAAATGTCGGCGCTCTCGGCGATGGTGGAGCGGTGCTGACCAACGATGCCGACCTTGCCAAAACCGTGAAGGCGCTGGCCAACTATGGCACTGACCGTCGCTATCATAACCTCTATGCCGGATATAATTGCCGTCTTGATGAGATTCAGTCTGCCATGTTGCGCGTCAAGCTTCGTCATCTGAAAGAGCAGACGGAGCAGCGAAATAAGATTGCCGGGATATATTCAGAGGGTATCAGAAATGAAATGGTCACCATTCCGAAGATTTTCCCTGAAATGATTCAGGTGTGGCATCAGTATGTGATCGTGGTTCCGAAAGAAATCCGAGATTCCTTCCGTGATTATCTTGCAGCCAACGGAGTGCCTACGGATATTCATTATCCTACCCCTCCCTATCTGCAACCATGCTATGAAAAGGAATACGCTCCTCACGGAGAGACTCAAGCTTCATTGCTGGCAAAAAGCAGCATCAGCCTCCCCATAGCCAACGTCAGTGAATCAGATGCCGCCAAGGTAGTCGCAATCATAAATGAATATAAGAGATGACTGAAAATAAGAACAAAAAGATATCCTCATCTGCCAAGAAAGCAAAGCAATCAAAGAGTCTTGCTATTGTGCTCTCAATAGTGGGGGTAGTAGCTATTGCAGTTTTTTCTGTGATGTATTTCCTCCTGTCGGGAATGGCTCCTTCAAGCGCTATAGTAAGAATCCCGGCCGGAGCCTCCAAAATGCAGTTGCAAGATTCGATTTCCAAATATCTTGGAGAAGGCTACGCAAAGAAGGTGACGCGTCTGGTCAGTTTGCGTGGCACTGACCTTAATTCACGCCATGGTGCCTATCTGATTGAGGCGGGAATGAGTCCGTTCAATGCCATGCGGCGCCTCACGAGCGGTCCGCAGGAGCCACTGACAATCACAATCAATGGGTTCCGCCTTCTTCCGGTATTGGAAGAGAAGGTTGCAGCCCGATTTGATTTTACATCTGATTCACTCGCAGGCGTACTTTCAGATCAGGAGTTGCTGAAGGAATTTGGACTGACTCCGGAGCAGGCGCTTGCTCTCTTCATCAATGACTCCTATGATTTTTATTGGAATGCTTCTCCTGAAGATGTAGTCAAGAAGGTCGGTGCCCACTACAATGATGTGTGGACTTCAGAAAGGAAGGCCAAGGCCCGGGCACTCGGTCTCTCACCTGCAGATGTCATGATATTGGCTTCAATAGTGGATGAAGAGTCTAACAAACTTGACGAGAAGGGCACGATCGGCAGGCTCTACATCAATCGCCTGCAGCGCGGAATGCGTCTGGAAGCGGATCCTACGGTACGTTATGCCGGAGGCGACTTCTCAGTGAAGAGAATTGTCAGGCCAAAGGAAGTGGATGGCCCATATAACGAATACAACACTTATCTGCATCCCGGACTTCCACCGGGACCGATCCGCACCACTTCTGTAGAGACTATAGATGCGATCCTCGACAGTAAGCCTCACGACTATATCTTCATGTGCGCAAAGGAGGATTTTTCAGGGTATCATAGTTTTGCCTCCACTTATGAGGAGCATAAGGTGAATGCACGCAGATGGAAGCGGGAACTTGACCGCCGTGGTATTTATTGACAGGGCATTTAATTAAATATTATATTTTTACAAACTTTATCTACAATTGACGCGAGGCCATGCGCGACGCACGACTTTTAATCATATTGTTTTTAGCCATAGTGGCTTTCCCTACGCTCGCATCGTCAGGTGAACCTTTGCCTGATGAACTTCGTTGGAATCCGGTGGCAATAGCCAAAGTGCCTCAAGTGGATTCCATCATCCCTATGTCGCCTGACTTTTCCCGTTGGGGCACATCTCTCTATTCCGATTCGATTCCAGCACCGGAAGATGCAAACCGCAATTGGTGGCATCTCTTCAAGCAGGGAAAGCTCAAAATGAACGACCCGACTGTAGAATGGCCAAAATTCCTGGGATTTTGCGTGAAGGTATATAATTGGGGCGACCGAGTGTTCAGTTCCACCGATACTAACTATGTGGAAGGGACTGGAAAAAAATGGCGTGCCCGTATCATCAATGATGACTGGGCCGACTCCTACTACATGAAGATAAATCCAAAGTTCAATTCTACCATGTCGACTCCATTTCATGTCTTATGGGGCGCCTCGCTTCAGTATATGGCAGTCAGCTACACTTATTCTGTCGACGTCTCTCACTTGCTGACCGGAAGCCCTATCAACTATAAGAAGCAGGAATTTGGGTTTAATTGCGCTCGTTTCAGCATCGACGGTTATTATTACTCCAATAGCGCTACTTATATTCGCACATTCAAGGGCTATAAAGGACATCTGAGGGAACCCTTCTCCGGAATCGACATGCAGATATTAGGTCTGGACGCTTACTATTTCTTCAATGGCTATAAGTATTCCCAGGGGGCTGCCTACAACTTCTCGAAGATTCAGAAGAAGAGTCATGGCTGCTTGATGGCGGGGTTTGCTTATTGCAATCAGAATATATCACTTGATTTCGCCAAGCTCCCTGAAAAACTTGAACCCTACTTTACGCTCAACGACTCTTATTATAAATTTCATTATAATGACTACAACCTCCTAATCGGATATGGCTACAATTGTGTGATCAGCCCGCATTGGCTTTACAATATTACCGTAATTCCAGGATTTGGTTTCAACCATTGCTATGAAGATTCAGAGGAGGGGAGCGCCAAGTTGCTCTCCTTAAGTGGGCGTGCGATGACATCCTTCACCTTCAACAGTGGCAACTGGTTTGCAGGTTTGCAGGGGAAGGTCAGAGGCAACTGGTATCAGTCTAAACGCATCTCTCTTTTCAACGCTGTAGAGACCATTACAATCTCAGGAGGCATACGATTCTAAAAGCCCCGCAGCCCCAATGCCCCGACCCCAATGCTTCCTAGCCCAAAGCCCCCCAGCCCCCTAAAGGGGGGGGGAGTATGATTCAAAATTCAAAATTCTCAATTCTCAATTCCCAATTCTCAATTCTCAATTAAAAAATGCTGTCCAAGTTTCTCGAATATCTGCTTCTTGAGCTCAACCGCAGTCGGCTGACAGTGGATGCCTATGGACGCGACTTGAAGGAGATGGCGGAATATCTCGGTAGGGATGCAGAATTGTCTGATGCAACTAATATTACTACGGCCGACGTCCGTTCTTGGATTGCCTCCATGTCGCGCAAGGGGTTGTCGGGAAGAAGCCTTCGCCGAAAGACTCAGGCGGCACGGGCATTCTTCCGATGGATTCAAAAGCAGGGACTTATCTCAGTCAATCCTGCTGCTGAGATTCAGCTCGCTAAAATAGGACGCAAACTCCCTGAATTTGTCAAGGAGCAGGAGATGGAAGAAATCCTCGATAATCCTCCCATGAGTGGAGAATCAGCAGTGAATATACGCAATCGCTTGATTGTAAATATACTTTATTCATGTGGCATTCGTCGGGATGAACTTGCCAAGATTACGGATGCCGACATTGATTTTCATCAAAAGGAGATACGTGTGCACGGCAAGCGCGATAAGACACGCATCATCCCAGTGGCTGATCAGCTGCTCGCTGAAATCAAGGAGTGGCAAACCATTCGGGACAGCCTATATTCCTTCCCCGCGCCGGCTCCCCTCATTTGCTCAAAAAATGGAAAGCTTTCCGGGAAGGCAATCTATTTAGCTGTGCATAATATTCTCCTTCCTACCGGTGCCACTCATAAAAGTCCTCACTCATTGCGCCATACCTTTGCCACGTCTCTGCTCAATAGCGGTGCGGAAATCAATTCAGTTAAGGAATTGCTCGGACACGCTTCCCTGCAGTCGACACAGATATATACTCATCTCACTTTCTCCGACATGAAGAAAGCATACGACACTGCTCATCCGAGAGCAAAAGATAAATCAGACAATTAGAGCTTTATTTCATATCTGTCGTAGCAGATTCCCCTGGCTCCAAATCCTTCTTTTTGATATTCCAGAGCCTCGTTTAATATCAGGCCGTCGTTTTCTGTGGATATTCCAAAGTCAAAATACTTCTTATCCGAAAATTCTTCATTTATCAGATAATCAAAAAGAATGTCAAGAGCCCCAAATTCCCGCCCGGAGGGTGAGGCCGCGATGTATTGCGAGTGGGCTACCCCTTTAGTCTGATACATGACCACGCCGGCCAGAGTCTCAGAGTCCTTTTTTGCCACATATAGCTTTATCTCTTCCGGAAATCTTGATGCCAAAAGCGTTATTTCCTGAAGCGTATGTACGGGTAGCAGACCATGGCGTAATTGCAGGTTGGCATCTAAAATTCTCCAAAACTCAGAGTAGTCATGGCTTTGCTCCACGCGAACCCCATTCTTGCGCGCCTTCCTTATGCCATATTTCCTGATATTCCTGAATTTCAGTCGATCCGACTGGAGAATAGTCGTAGATAGTCCTCTTGCCGAAAGGGTTGCGCCCGACCTGTATAGTGCATAAAGGTCTTCTTCTGCAGGAATTTGATGATATATGTGGGGAATAGGCTTATAGACGAATTTTGCGAATCCTTCTCTATTTAGGTATTTGAGTATAAGCTTAAATATCTCAAGCACTTCCGTAGCTGTGATGGTCCTTGACATGACGAGCCCTCCGTAGGTCAGTCCGGCATGAGAAGAAAAGAGATCGCCCGAAGATGTGGCTGGAAGGACTGCAATCAAGGATTGTTTGGATACAAACATCAAGGAGTGATCATAAAACCGATCGGAATGATAGTCCATATAGCCTCTATTGAAGAGGAAAGTGCCGTTTTTCGAATTCTTGATAAAGGCATCCCATTCATCCTTCTTTGAAGCATCATAGCGTATCAGCTGAATAGAGTCCATTCAATTCTTCAGTTTTAAGAATGAGTCGTAGTTGCGGATGTAGTCAGACTCGTCATATTCAGACGATGCCAGCACCATACAGACAGCCCCGGAAGAAAAATCCTCAATCGTTCTCCACATACCGGGCACTACGAGAAGCCCTTTGTAAGGGCGGTTAAGGAAAAATGTGCGTTTGATGTGTCCGTCGTCGAGCGTCACGGTGAAACTTCCGCTCACAGCAATTATCAACTGATAAAGACTTCTATGCGCATGCCCTCCGCGTTCCACTCCTCCCGGCACGTCATAGATATAGTAGACTCTTTTCACGTCAAAGGGAAGCGACTTTCCATTTTCCACAACCGACATGTTGCCCCTGCGGTCGCTGGCATGGCTGCTTAGCTCTATCACGGAGCAATCGTATACACTCGTATCTTTCATCTCGGTCTAAGTTCAGAAAAGTCAAATATATAGTCCTCCTTGTCGTAGGGAGTGGAAGCTAATATCAATGCCACGGAGTTGGTGGAGAAGTTGGAGAGTTCTCTCCAGCATTTCGACGGGACGTAAAGTCCGTAATACGACCTGTTGAGTGAAAAGACCCGGCGAGTATGCCCGTCGTCAACAAGCACATCAAAATTCCCCGACAATGCCACGATGAATTCCTCATTCTCATGATAGGCGTGCCCTTCACGGTTCTCACCGCCCGGAACATCGTAGATCCAATATACGCGTGCAATGTCGAAAGGGATGTCTTTCTGCTGCTCTATTACGGAGAGGTTGCCCCGATAATCGAGGTGGCGTGACAGATTGATGATATGTGGTTGATGTCGGTCGGTAGTAGTCATTCCAATGTCTCTTTGGTGAGAATCCTTGATGCGCTCTTGGGAGCGGATTGAAGTGTAAAGTTAGCAAATAAACTCCAATAAATCAAAATTTGGGACTTAAAAAATTACCGTTCGCATTATTCTTTCCAAAAATGGGGATAAAAGACTTTGAAAATTAGGAAAATCCAATAAATTATATTATCTTTGCAGTCTGAACGCAGAAAGGGCATTGGGCAGCTTTGCGGCTCAATGCCTTTTTTGCCCCAAAAAGCGACAAAGTAAACGAAAAACAAGAAAGAAATTAAGCAAGAATGAAACCACAGCCAATCAAGAAAACCATTGAGCTGGGCGACGGCCGCACTATTACGATAGAAACCGGCAAGCTCGCCAAACAGGCAGATGGTGCGGTGGAAGTGCGCATGGGCAACACCATGCTTCTCGCTACCGTCTGCTCCGCACAGGAGGCAAACGAGGGTGTCGATTTTATGCCCCTCACAGTTGAGTACAAAGAAAAATACTCCTCAATAGGGCGTTATCCCGGCGGTTTTCTGAAACGCGAAGGACGCGCCAGCGATTATGAGATCCTTACTTCTCGCCTCGTAGACCGCGTGCTCCGTCCTCTTTTCCCGGACAATTACCATGCAGAGACTTTCGTCAACGTCACTCTTTTCTCTGCTGACGAAAATGATGCTCCCGATGCTCTCGCAGGCATCGCAGCTTCCGCAGCTCTTGCATGCAGTGATATCCCATTCAATGGCCCTATCTCCGAAGTGCGCGTAGCGCGCGTCAAAGGAGAGTGGGTGATCAACCCGACTTTCTCTCAGATCGAAGAAGCAGACATCGAGCTGATGGTAGGTGCTACCTACGACAACATCATGATGGTGGAAGGCGAGATGAATGAGGTGAGCGAAGCTGAACTTCTCGAAGCCCTCAAGGTGGCTCACGAAGAGATTAAGAAGCACTGCCTCGCTCAGATGGAGCTCATGAAGGAAGCCGGCAAGGAGACAAAACGTGAATATTGCCATGAAGTCAACGACGATGCTCTTCGCGCTGACGTGCATGAAAAGTGCTATGACAAGGCTTACGCCATAGCCAAGACAGGAAGTGCCGACAAGCAGTGGCGCAACGAGTCGTTCAAGGCTATACGCGACGAATATATCGAGTCTCTCCCTGAGATGACAGAGGAGCAGCTCGCCAACTACAATGAAGAGCAGCGCATAGCAATGGTGAAGCGCTACTACCATGATGTTGAGAAAGAAGCAATGCGTCGTTGCGTGCTCGACGAAGGCATCCGCCTCGATGGCCGTAAGACTACAGAAATACGTCCTATCTGGATTGAGACCGACTATATCCCGGGCCCTCACGGATCAGCTATCTTCACTCGTGGTGAGACTCAGGCTCTTGTCACTGCAACTCTTGGCACCACTCTCGACGAGAAGATAGTAGACGATGTGCTCAACCAGAGCAAGGAGCGCTTCCTCCTTCACTATAACTTCCCTCCATTCTCTACTGGCGAAGCACGTGCGCAGCGCGGAGTGGGACGCCGTGAGATCGGACATGGAAACCTCGCTCATCGTGCACTGAAGCGTATGTTCCCCGACGGATTCCCCTACACTTGCCGCATTGTCAGCGATATCCTGGAGTCTAACGGTAGCTCTTCTATGGCTACTGTCTGTGGCGGTACGCTCGCACTCCTTGATGCCGGCGTGAAGATGAAGCGTCCGGTTGCTGGTGTTGCAATGGGTCTTATATCCGATCCGGGTGCTACAAAATATGCAGTCCTCTCTGATATCCTTGGCGACGAGGATCACCTCGGTGACATGGACTTCAAGGTAACCGGCACTGAAAATGGTATTACTGCCACTCAGATGGATATCAAATGCGACGGACTCAGCTATGAGATTCTCGCTAAGGCTCTTGATCAGGCTCGCCAGGGTCGTCTTCACATTCTCGGTAAGATTGCTGAGGCAATTCCCGAGCCCCGCGAAGACTACAAGGCTCATGTGCCTCGCCTCGTGACCATCGAGATTCCGAAGGATATGATTGGTGCCGTTATCGGACCGCAAGGTAAGATAATCCAGGGCATTCAGGAAGAGACCGGCGCTACAATCTCTATCGATGAGGATGAAAAGCTCGGTATCGGCAAGGTTGAGATCGCTTCCAAAGACAAGGCAAGCATCGACGCAGCCCTCGCCAAGATTCGCGCTATCGTGGCTATGCCGGAGGAAGGTGAGACCTACGAAGGTAAGGTTCGCTCAATCCTTGACTTCGGAGCATTCGTTGAGTTCATGCCGGGTCGCGATGGCCTGCTGCATATCAGCGAGATCTCTTGGGATCGCCTTGAAAACATGGAGGCTTCCGGCCTTA